>NZ_JBHXMY010000439.1:0-5080 GCF_042720195.1 Nocardia sp. NPDC058497
GGGGGGGGGGGGTGGCGTCGTCGCGCGGGGGCGGCCGCGGAGGCGGGGGCGCCCGGGGTGTGGTCCGGGGCGACCGCGGGGGGTGGGGGGGTGGGCGTGCCGGGCACCTGCTCGGCGCAGCCGGCCACGACCATGCCCGCGGTCACGGCGACAGCGGCACAGGCCAGTCCCAGCCGGCGCGCGTCCAGCAGCCTCATCGTTGTCCGATCCCTCTCGCTCGCGTGGTTCCCACAGCCAAACCTAGTGGATCTGCGAAGGCGCCGGCACCTCGCGGTCCAGGGAAATACCGCCCAGTACCTGCCCGGGAGGGATGACCTGCGCCACCTTTTCGGTAAGGATGGGGGTGCGCCCGAAACGTGTGTGACGGGTGGCCCGCACACCAAGCGGGCAGGCCCGGGGATAGCGACGCCAACAAGCAGTTCAGCCCCCAGTACGAGGAGCAGATTTGACCGACCTGATCCACTCTGTATCAGCGAATTCCGCGAACGATCCCGCCGCGGCGGCACCCGCCGCACGCGCCGAGTCCGCCACCAGACCGACCGGTGAGCGGGTCCGGGTGATCCGCGAGGGAGTGGCGTCGTATCTTCCGGATATCGACCCCGAGGAGACCAGCGAATGGCTGGAATCCTTCGACGACATGCTCGACCGCGAAGGCCCCGGCCGCGCCCGCTACCTGATGTTGCGGCTGCTCGAGCGTGCGGGCGAGCGCCGCGTCTCGATTCCGGCGCTCACCTCGACCGACTACGTGAACACGATTCCCACCGAGAACGAGCCGTGGTTCCCCGGTGACGAGGAAGTCGAGCGCCGCTACCGCGCCTGGATCCGGTGGAACGCCGCGATCATGGTGCACCGCGCGCAGCGCCCCGGCATCGGCGTTGGTGGCCACATCTCGACCTACGCGTCCTCGGCCGCGCTCTACGAGGTGGGCTTCAACCACTTCTTCCGCGGCAAGGACCATCCCGGCGGTGGCGATCACATCTACATCCAGGGCCACGCCTCGCCCGGCATCTACGCGCGCGCCTTCCTCGAAGGCCGCCTCAGCACCGACCGGCTCGACGGTTTCCGGCAGGAATACAGCCACGGCGGACCTGGCCACGGCCTGCCGTCGTACCCGCACCCGCGGTTGATGCCGGACTTCTGGGAGTTCCCGACGGTGTCGATGGGCCTGGGCCCGATGAACGCCATCTACCAGGCGCGCTTCAACCACTACCTGCATGATCGCGGCATCAAGGACACCTCCGACCAGCACGTCTGGGCGTTCCTGGGCGACGGCGAGATGGACGAACCGGAGTCGCGCGGCCTGATCCAGGTGGCCGCCAACGAGGCGCTCGACAACCTGACCTTCGTGATCAACTGCAACCTGCAGCGGCTCGACGGTCCGGTGCGCGGCAACGGCAAGATCATCCAGGAGCTGGAGTCGTTCTTCCGCGGCGCGGGCTGGAACGTCATCAAGGTGGTCTGGGGCCGCGAGTGGGACGCGCTGCTGGGCGCCGACCGCGACGGCGCGCTGGTCAACCTGATGAACACCACCCCCGACGGTGACTACCAGACCTACAAGGCCAACGACGGCGCCTACGTGCGTGATCACTTCTTCGGCCGCGACCCGCGCACCAAGGCGCTGGTCCAGCACATGTCCGACAGTGAGATCTGGAATCTCAAGCGCGGTGGCCACGACTACCGCAAGGTCTACGCGGCCTACGCGGCGGCGATGGCGCACAAGGGCCAGCCGACGGTGATCCTGGCCAAGACGATCAAGGGCTACACCCTCGGCAAGCACTTCGAGGGCCGCAACGCCACCCATCAGATGAAGAAGCTGGCGCTGCAGGACCTCAAGGACTTCCGCGATCTGCAGCGCATCCCGATCACCGATGCCGAGCTGGAGAAGGATCCGTACCTGCCGCCGTATTACCACCCCGGCATGGACAACCCGGCCATCCAGTACATGCTGAGCAGGCGTCAGTCGCTCGGCGGTTTCGTGCCGGAACGCCGCTCGCCCGCCAAGCCGCTGACGCTGCCCGGCGACGAGGCCTACCGCTCGGTGCGCAAGGGCTCGGGCAAACAGAAGATCGCCACCACGATGGCGCTTGTCCGGCTGGTCAAGGACCTGTTGCGCGACAAGGAGATCGGCAAGCGCATCGTGCCGATCATCCCCGACGAGGCCCGCACCTTCGGCATGGACTCGTGGTTCCCGACGCTGAAGATCTACAACCGCAACGGCCAGCTCTACACCTCGGTCGACGCGGAACTGATGCTCGCCTACAAGGAGAGCACCGTCGGCCAGATCATGCACGAGGGCATCAACGAGGCCGGTTCCACCGCGACCTTCACCGCGGCGGGCACCTCCTACGCCACCCACGGCGAGCCGATGATCCCGCTCTACATCTTCTATTCGATGTTCGGCTTCCAGCGCACCGGCGACAGCTTCTGGGCCGCCGCCGATCAGCTGGCGCGCGGTTTCGTCCTCGGCGCCACCGCGGGCCGCACCACGCTCACCGGCGAGGGCCTGCAGCACAACGACGGGCAGTCGCTGCTGCTGGCGTCGACCAACCCGGCCGTGGTGACCTACGACCCGGCGTTCTCCTTCGAGATCGCGCACATCATGCGTGACGGCCTGCGCCGGATGTACGGCGGCGTGACTCCCGAGAACAGCCAGCTGCCCGGCACGAATCCGCCCGAGGACGGCGCGTTCGGCGGGGAGAACATCTTCTACTACATCACCCTGTACAACGAGCCCTACCAGCAGCCTGCCGAGCCGGACGACCTCGACGTCGAAGGCCTGCTGAAGGGTCTGTACCTGTACCAGCGTGGTGGTGAGGGCAGCATCCGCGCGCAGATCCTCGTCTCCGGCGTGACCGTGCCCGACGGTCTGCGCGCCCAGGAGATCCTGGCGCAGGAGTGGGGTGTGTCGGCCGACGTGTGGTCGGTGACCTCGTTCGGCGAGCTGCGCAGGGAGGCCCTCGATAAGGAGATCCAGGCGCTCAAGCACCCCGACACCGATCCGGGCGTGCCCTACGTCACCCAGGCGCTCGCGCCGACGCAGGGCCCGGTCGTGGCCGCCACGGACTGGATGCGCGCGGTCTCCGATCAGATCCGCCAGTGGGTGCCGGGCGACTACATCACCCTGGGCACCGACGGGTTCGGCTTCTCCGACACCCGTCCGGCCGCCCGCCGGGTGTTCAACGTCGACGCGCAGTCGATCGTGGTCGCGGTGCTCGAGGGCCTGGTCAAGGACGGCACGCTGGACAAGGCGAAGGCGGTCGAAGCGGCGGCGAAATACCGCATCGACGACGTCTCCGCCGCGCCGAAGCCGAGTGCGGACGCAGGCGAGGAACTCGCGTAGCGGACTATTGGACTGTGGAGCGCAAACCGCCGCGGCCCCGTCGGATCACCGAGGGCACCAGCGAGCACGAGGTCTATCTGCCGACGGGGGCACTGTCCCCGAATCGGCAGACCCGTGATCCGCTGCCCGACACGCTGCTCAGGCGGGTCAAGCAGTTCTCGGGCCGGCTGTCCACCGAGGCGGTGGCGTCGATGCAGGACCGGCTGCCGTTCTTCGCCGATCTGGACGCCGCGCAGCGTGCGGGCGTCCAGATGCTGGTGCAGACGGCGGTCGTGAACTTCCTGGAGTGGTTGCAGGATCCCGACTCCGATATCCGCTTCAGCCTGGACCAGTTCCAGGTGATTCCGCAGGATCTGGCGCGGCGGCTAACGCTGCGCCAGACCGTGGACATGGTGCGGGTGGCCATGGACTTCTTCGAGCAGTGGCTGCCCGCGCTGGCGCGCAACGATCGTCAGCTGGTCGCGCTCACCGAGGCGGTGCTGCGATACGGGCGTGAGCTCGGTTTCGCGGCCGCCTCGGTGTACGCGAGCGCGGCGGAATCCCGGGGCGCGTGGGATACCCGCCTGGAGGCCCTGGTGGTCGACGCGGTGGTCCGCGGCGACACGGGTCCCGACATGCTCTCCCGGGCCGCCACGTTGAACTGGGACGCCACTGCGCCCGCCACCGTGCTGGTCGGTACGCCGCCCGCGGACCAGGGCGTGTCGACCGTCGGCGCGGTGCACACGATCGCGACCAGGCACGGCAGGGCCGCGCTGGCGGTGGTGCAGGGTGCGCGGCTGGTGATGGTCGTCAGCGGGCACCTGGGTGACGCCGGTTTCGCCTCGCCGTTCCTCGCCGACCTGCTCGCCGACGTGTTCTCCGAGGGCCCGGTGGTGATCGGCCCGACCATGCGCACCCTGGGCGCCGCGCACGCCAGCGCGATCGAGGCATTGGCCGGCATGGAGGCCGTGGTGGGCTGGCGGGCCGCGCCAAGGCCCGTTCACGCCGCGGAGTTGTTACCGGAACGGGCCCTGCTGGGCGATAGAGCTGCAATAGAGGCGTTGAACGAGTATCTTGTGCTCCCGTTGGCTGCTGCCGGATCTTCGTTGTCCGACACACTCGACGCGTACCTGGATTGTGGTGGAGCAGTAGAAACGTGCGCGCGTCAGCTGTACGTCCATCCAAATACTGTTCGGTACCGTCTCAAACGAATCGGCGAGATCACCGGACGTGATCCCATGAATCCCCGAGACGCGTATGTGCTCCGGATCGCAGCCACAGTGGGCCGTTTGACACGAACCCATAACGAATCATCACCCTCCGTCACAGAAACCCCGCCTACCCCAGTGGGCTACGAGCCCCTGTAACGAGATCGGGGAATCGGTCGATCGGGACACCCCACCTCGGATTTTGTGGGACCCCTACAAAACCCGTCCGAAAGCTTCATTCGCGCCGACATCTCATGCGGCGGGGGTCACAGTGTTTTCTTAGGGAGTGATCGCGTTGTTCGCCCCTGGACAGGGGTCCCAGACACCCGGCATGCTCGCGCCCTGGCTCGCCCTTCCCGGTGCGACTGATCGCCTCGAGCTGTGGTCGAAGGCCGCCGGCCTCGACCTGGTCCGTCTCGGTACCACCGCGACGGCCGAGGAGATCGTCGACACCGCGGTGACCCAGCCGCGCGGCGTGGGCCCCCCCCCGCGCGCGGTGGCCCCCAAACCCCCCCCCACCATTGAGGGGGGTTACAAACCCCCCCGCCCACCC
>NZ_JBHXMY010000440.1:0-5079 GCF_042720195.1 Nocardia sp. NPDC058497
CCGGCAGTGGGACCAGCGGGAGTACGCGCCGTGAACCGAACCAGCGTCAGGCCATCCTGGCGCAGACAGTTCACACGAGCCGCTACTTCTGATGCGCCTCGGCACAACGGTCGTAGTACTGCCGGTAACCAGATGTCCGCCATCTCATAGCGAACGGATTGATTACGTTGACGATTCAATGGACAGACCAGCATGACTTCCAAGCGTTGCTGAAACGATCCGAAATCGAAGGCAAACCGGTTCTGCTGGACCTGTATTCGCCGGAATGCCCAGGCTGCCGGAGCCACGACCGAAACATCTATTCCGATCCTTCGATCGCGCGCGATATCATGGCGCACACACTTCCGGTCAGGGTACCCACGACCGATCCGGACCGGGCAAGCACCGACATCATCAACAACCATATCTACATCTGGTCACCGACAATCCAGCTTCTCGCACCCGATCAGACGCGATACCACGAATGGAATGGCGCACCGCGTCGGACCCGCCTGTCGGTCGGCTATGAAAGCGTATTTCACGACACCCCAGGACATTTGACAGGGGAATCCTTCAAAGCACAGTTCCTCGTCGCACGCGGCAAAGAAGCCTTGCGTAAGAAGAAGTTCGGCAAAGCCATCCGGCTTTTCGACGAAGCGATCGCTCGCCACCGCAAAGATCGTGTCACTGTCGAGGAAGCTACCCGGTGGCGCAAGGTCGCCCAGAACGGCGGTGTCACCGAGTCCACATGGGATCGCCACCACCAGGTGACAACCTCCCCTCTCGCCGCCGCCGTCGAGCGGTTCGCACAGACTGTCGCCACGTTGCCCGACAGCGTTCTCATGCAGGATTGGATCGGGCGGCCTGGAGCTGGCGACTGGCAATGGTATTCGGATTGCCTGCGGGAGATCGTCCTGCAAACCTACCAAGAACTCTGCACGTTCGCGGTCGCGGCCGAACGCGAACGCACCAAACATGGCCCACAATTCAACGACACGCATCGACTGCTGGGCCAGCATCGTTTCGCCTATCGCGAGTTCCAGTCGCTGTTCGTCGGTGTCCCCGATGCGCTACTGGACAAGACGCCTCTGCGGTCAGAGCGTTCTATCCGTGAAAACCTCGCCCACGTTGTCTTGGCGGAGTGGTGGGCCTATCGACCACAGATCCTGCACGCGCTGGATCGAGGTCGCAAAGGTCTCCCTCCGCAAGTCGTCGCAGCGACCGACACTGTGGCGCTGCATGGTGAGCCGCCCGGCAGCCACGAAAGCCTCCAGGAGTTGTTTGCGCTCTATGAACGTCTTCATCTGCGAAACACCCAGGACTTCTCACAGATAACCGACAACGAACTCGGGATCCGATCCGCGTGGTGGGAACTGGGCCCCGTCGAACTCCGCTTCCGGCTCCAGCGCTACATCTGGCACCTGCGCGATCACGCCGTCTCGATCGACAAGATCCTCGATGCTTCCGGCCATCGGCGTACCGCCAACCATCGCTTCGCATCCCGATTGTTCAGCGGATTGGGAACCGCCGAAGCCGCACTGATCGGCGCCGACGGATTCCTCGCCGACCGTGTCGAACACCTGACGATCACGATCAACGAGCGAGCTGACGAAGCCGCACGCCTGCTCGGCCAAATCTCCGACACCAATCCGACCCAGAGATAGGCGGCTTCGGCCCTAGGTTGCGCACCCAAATACAGGCGACGCATGCCCCCAACCTCGAAGGATGGCAATGTTTCCTGCTCTACAACAGCCCTATACCTACCGCAGGCGCACCGCATCCGAGCCGGACTACCGCCGGTTTCCCGGCTGGCGGAATACGACTGAGCGCGAATGGAACTCGCCGCAGTGGCAGCGGTCGCACTGCGTGAGGGACCTTCGCCAACTCCGCGAGGTCACCGGCGACCTTCTCGGCGGCTCCTTCTTCGCGGATCTGGAGCGCGACCAACGCGAGTACGCGACGATGTCGATGCTGATACCACCCCACATGGTCAATACGATCGCCGCCGACGTTGCGGTCGGTGGACCTGGGAGCCTTACCGATTCTTTTTTCGCAGATCCGGTCCGGCGCTATATGCTGCCGGTCTTCTCGGACCGATGCACCGACTTCCCAAGCCATCCTTGTTCTCAGCGAGACTCGCTGCATGAGCGCGACATGTGGGCGACTGAGGGCTTGACCCACCGATACCCCACCAAGGTCCTGGCCGAACTGGTTTCGACGTGTCCGCAGTACTGCGGGCACTGCACCCGGATGGATCTGGTCGGCAACTCCACCCCGACGATCGACAAGGCCAGGTTCATACTCAAGCCCCAGATGCGGGCGGATGCGATTCTGGCCTACCTGCGCGCGACACCGACCGTGCGTGATGTGGTGGTCTCCGGCGGGGACATCGCCAACATGCCATGGCCGCGGGTCGAGGCGTTCGTGAACGCGATTCTGGCAATTGATTCCATCCGCGACATCCGGTTGGCGAGCAAGGCTCTGGTCGGGCTGCCCCAACATTGGGCAGACGATCAAGTGGTCTTCGGAATCGAGCGGTTGGCCCGTACCGCGAATGCCCGCGGAGTCCAACTGGCACTGCATACTCACGCCAACGTCGCCCAGCAAGTCACCCCGAGTGTCTGCGCGGCGGCAAAACGCCTGCTGGAGGCGGGGTTACGCGACATTCGTAACCAGGCTGTGCTCCTTCGCACGGTCAACGACAGCCCGCAGGCGCTGCTCGACCTGTGCTTCGCCTTGCTCGACGAGGCTGCTGTGATGCCGTATTACGTCTACATGTGCGACATGATCCCTTTCAGCGAGCACTGGCGCACATCGCTGACCCAAGCTCAAAACCTGCAATCGGACATCATGGGTTACCTCCCTGGCTTCGCGACCCCGCGAATCGTCTGCGATGTGCCGTTGGCGGGCAAGCTGTGGGTGCACCAGGTGTACTACTACGACCGGATTCGGGGCATTTCCTACTGGTCCAAGAACTTTCGCACGGAGTCGGAAGCCGCCGATCCGGAGGCGCTGAGCCGTTCGTATGAGTATTTCGACCCCATCCATGCCCTATCGTCGGAAGGACGGCAGTGGTGGGTCGACCACGGCGACGACGGACAGGCAGTCACCGCGGTACCTCACTGCGGCACCAAGGCGTCGTAGTGCTGAGCCCGCACGGAACATCCGTTGGACCGACAAACCAGCTGGTAGCATCGCGGCCCGTGACGCTGCGCCTGTTCGATACCGCCACGCGAAGCTCGCGGGCATTCACCCCCGTGGTCCCTGGACAGGTGAGCGTGTATGTCTGCGGTGCCACCGTGCAGGATCAACCGCACATCGGCCATATTCGCAGCGGGGTCGCGTTCGACGTGCTGCGACGGTGGCTGATGGCACATGACCAGGACGTGCGGTTCGTCCGCAACGTCACCGATATCAACGAAAAGATCCTGGACAAGGCAGCCGCCGCTGGCCGGCCCTGGTGGGAATGGGCGGCCACCTTTGAGCGCGCCTTCGATGACGCCTACGACACCCTCGGGGTGTTGCCTCCCTCGGCGCAGCCCCGCGCGACCGAATACATCACCCAGATCATCGAGCTGATGCAACGGCTCATCGACACCGGTCACGCCTACCCTGCCGACGGCAACGTCTACTTCGCGGTGGCGAGCTTCGCGCGATACGGTCAGCTGTCGGGGCATCGCCTCGAAGATGTCCAGCAAGGCGAGAGCGCTGGTACCGGCAAACGCGATCCGCGGGACTTCACCCTGTGGAAGGCACACAAGCCCGGCGAGCCCGTCTGGGCGTCGCCATTCGGCCCCGGCCGCCCCGGATGGCACATCGAATGCTCGGCGATGGCCACCAGTCTTCTCGGTGCCGAGTTCGACATTCACTGTGGCGGTATGGATCTGGTGTTCCCGCACCACGAGAACGAAGTGGCCCAGTCCCGGGCGGCCGGGGACGGGTTCGCGCAGTACTGGCTCCACAACGGGTGGGTCAGTCTGGGCGGGGAGAAGATGTCGAAGTCGCTGGGCAATGTGCTCTCGGTGCCCAACGTACTCACCAGGGTCCGCGCAGCGGAACTGCGCTACTACCTCGGCAGCGCCCACTATCGGGCACTGCTGGAGTACTCCGAGCAGGCGCTCGACGATGCCGCCGCCGCCTATCGACGGCTGGAGTCGTTTGTGCATCGTGTGGTCGAACGGGCCGGTGAGGTGCCAGTCGGCAAATGGACCGATGAATTTGCCGCGGCTCTCGACAACGATCTCGCTGTGCCCAAGGCGCTAGCCGAGATCCACAATTTGGTAACTGAAGGTAACAAGGCACTGTCCGGCAACGACGTCCCCGCTGCCACCGACATCGCCGGGCAGGTGCGTGCCATGCTCGGCGTCCTCGGGCTGGACCCCCTGGACCCGCACTGGAACCAGCACACTGACACCGCTGAGACTGTCCACCATGCGCTTGACGTCTTGGTGACCGGACAACTCGAACAACGTGCCGCTGCACGTGCTGCTGATGACTGGACCACGGCCGACAGGGTGCGAGATCGCTTGGCTGCCGCTGGTGTCGAGGTGACCGATACGGTTGGCGGCCCGCAGTGGGCGCTCCGTCAGCAATAGTCCAAATCGCTCGGATGGTTCCGATCGCCGAGCTGTGCACCAAGACGAACAGGACTGCGCTCGGCGGGCGAACTCTCCGACTTCATCGGTGTGGGTTGGGACCGAATCCACGATGAGGTCAAACTGCGGACAGTCACATCGACGCCGGAACCTTACGATGCTGTATCGCGTCCAACCTGGGCATGGGACGAGTCGTGTAGCGGCTCGTCCGGACCGCCGAGGGCGGTGAACTCGCGGCCGATGACTTCACCGGCCGGCATAGCGCAATCGCGGCCGATAGGACCAGCGGCGCAGCATGAGTGCTGCCACGGCGTCACGCAGTGCGCGTCATCGCCCACGGTCAGCAGCACCCACAACGGCACCCGCCCGTCAGGAAGAACCACGTAGTCGTCGCCGGTGAGCAGGCCGTCGACTTCGACACTCTCCAGATGCTGTCTCGTATAAACAAAAACCAGCCCACCAGACCCGAAATAAAATGGGTTTTTGGGGGTGTGGGTTGTAGTGT
>NZ_JBHXMY010000441.1:0-5073 GCF_042720195.1 Nocardia sp. NPDC058497
ACCACACCAACCTCTCCCACCACCACTACGTAACCCTATATTAATTACGTTCTCGGGGGATCGTCGATGTTTATAAGAGACCGGTGTACCGGGAGGCGGGCGCGACGGTGATCGCGATCAACGCCGAGCCCAACGGCCTCAATATCAACGACGGCTGCGGGTCGACCCACCTCGAGGCCGTGCGCGCCGCCGTCCTCGAGCACGGCGCCGACCTCGGCATCGCCCTCGACGGCGACGCGGACCGCTGCCTCGCGGTGGACGCCGCGGGCGAGATCGTCGACGGTGACGCGATCATGGCCGTGCTGGCGCTGGCGATGCGCGACGCGGGCGAGCTCGTCGACAACACCCTGGTCGCGACCGTGATGAGCAACCTCGGCCTGCACATCGCCATGCGCGCCGCCGAGATCACCGTGCTCACCGCCGCCGTCGGCGACCGCTACGTACTCGAGGAACTGCGCCGCGGCGGCTACAGCCTGGGCGGCGAGCAGTCGGGGCACGTGGTGTTCCCGCGCTACGGCACCACCGGTGACGGTGTGCTCACCGGGCTGCGGCTGATGGCGCGGATGGCCCAGACCGGGCGCCCGCTGGGCGAGCTGGCCGCGGTGATGAGCACCGTGCCGCAGGTGCTGGTGAACGTGCCGGTCAGCGACAAGGCCGCCGTCGCCGCCGACCCCGAGGTGCGCGAAGCGGTCGCCGAGGCCGAGCGGGTGCTCGGTGAGTCCGGCCGGGTGCTGTTGCGGCCCAGCGGAACCGAGCAGCTGGTGCGGGTGATGGTCGAGGCCACCGACCCGGCGCAGGCGCGCCAGCTCGCCGACGATCTGGCCAAGCAGGTCGCGGCGGTCTAGTTCGCTCTGGCGGGTCACGCCGGGTCCATCTAGTATCGGCTTACGCCGTATTGACCTGTGTGCTGGTGGCGCGTGTGCTGCTAGGCGCACCGGACAGTTTGGCGCGCAACACGATTCGAAGGGGGCGATTCATGGTGCCGCCGCTGCCTGCCCGGAACTACCGCGACGAGGACCGCTACCCGCTCGACTACGATCCGTATCACCGCTGTGGTGGGGCGTGTGGCAGGCCGGGGTGTCGTGAGGTGCCGCAAGGGTATTCGCACACCGTCCCGATCCGGGACGAGGGTTACGGCCAGCCGGTCGAGCACTACGAGCCGGTCCCTGAACCGTCGCGCGGGTATTCGTTCCCCGTGCCGCGGGTGCCGCGCTCGCGGTCGTTCATCGTTGTCGTGGCGATTCTTGTCGCCACCGGTTCTGCCGGGCTGATCGGCGCCGCGCTCGGTTCCGGCATCGACCTGTTCGGTGCCGCGGAAACGGCTGTGGTGCAGTCGTTCTGAGCTAGAACTGGCCGACGACGAAACCGCTGAACAGCACCAGGAACCCGAGGATCTCGCCCGCGATCAGCCCGTACATCGACATCCGCAGCGCGGCGGGGATACGGCCGGCGAATTGATTGGTGGTGTCGCGTCGCCGGCCGTGCAGCACGTAGCTGGCGATCGCACCGACGAAGAACGCCAGGATTACCAGGTCCGCCGTCAGGTTGACCGCCGTCGGCCACGCGCTGAGCTCGGTGAACACCGCGAGCAGGATCCCGGCGAAGGAATACAGCAGGGCGGCGCGGTGCGCGATGTCGACGTAGATGTGCGCCGCGCCCTCGGCCGAGGTGCGGATGCCGTGGTACTTCCACACCCCGAGCAGCAGTGCGGTCAGGAAGATCAGGCCGGTGACGAGCAGCGTGACGCGGGTATCGATGCCAAGTGTGAGGTCCATGGTGCGTCCTAATCCTCGGTGAGCGATCCACCGGCCATGTGCCAGCGGCGGGTCGCCCGAACAGAATCCAGCATCCGGCGATCGTGCGTCACCAGAATCATCGTGCCGGTGAAGGATTCGACGGCCTGCTCGAGCTGTTCGATGGCGGGCAGGTCGAGGTGGTTGGTCGGCTCGTCCAGGACAAGCAGGTTCACCCCGCGCGCCTGCAGCAGGGCCAGCGCGGCGCGGGTGCGTTCGCCGGGGGAGAGGGTGTCGCAGGCGCGGGTCACGTGCGGGCCGCGCAGGCCGAATTTCGCCAGCAGCGTGCGGACGTCGGCGTCGGGCCAGTCGGGCATCGCCGCGCTGAAGGTGTCGGTCAGCCGCTCCGATCCGCGGAACAGTCCGCGTGCCTGGTCGACCTCGCCGATCTCGACGCCGGAACCCAGTGCGGCGGAACCGGAATCGGGGGCGATCTTGCCCAGCAGCAGGCCGAGCAGGGTGGACTTGCCGGAACCGTTGGCGCCGGTGAGCACGATCCGATCAGCCCAGTCGATCTGGGTGGTGATCGGACCGAGGGTGAACTCGCCGCGGCGCACGACGGCATTCGCGGCGGTCGCCACCACCGCACCGCTGCGGGGCGCGGCGGCGATCTCCATCCGCAGCTCCCACTCCTTGCGCGGCTCCTCGACCACGTCCAGGCGTTCGATCCGGCGCTGGGTCTGGCGGGCCTTGGCCGCCTGCTTCTCGGTCGACTCGGCGCGGGTCTTGCGGCCCATCTTGTCCGAGTCGTTCTTGCCCTTACGCCGTGCGTTGCGCACCCCGTGCTCGAGCCAGTTGCGCTGCATCTGCGCCCGCGCCTCCAAACCGGCCTTGGTGTCGGCGAATTCGTCATAGGCCTCACGCGCGTGCTTGCGGGCGATCTCGCGTTCGGCCAGATACGCCTCGTACCCGCCGTCGTAGAGCCCGACCTGCTGCTGCGCCAGATCCAGTTCCAGCACCTGATTCACGGTGCGCGCCAAGAACTCCCGATCGTGGCTGATCACCATCAGCGGCACCCGGATGCCTTTGACGAAGCGTTCCAGCCGGTCCAGGCCGTCCAGGTCGAGATCATTGGTCGGCTCGTCGAGCAGCAGAATGTCGAAGCGCGACAACAACACCGAGGCCAGACCCGCTCGTGCGGCCTGCCCGCCGGACAGACCTGTCATCGGGGTGTCCAGGCCGCTCGCCAGACCGTCGGTGAGGCCGAGATCGGCGGCCACCTCCTCGGCGCGCTGATCCAGATCGGCCCCACCGAGGGCGAGCCAGTGTTCGAGCGCGGGCGAGTAGTCGTCTTCCCCACCCTCGCCCAGACGCTCCGCCGCCGCATCCATCACCTGCTGGGCAACGGCAACGCCGGTCCGGCGAGAGAGGAATTCGAGCACGGTCTCGCCGTCGATGCGCTCCGGCTCCTGCGCCAGGTACCCGACCGTCGCGTCCGGCGGGCTCAAGGTGATGGCGCCGTCGCCGGCCGCGCGCTCGGCCAGCATCCGCAGCAGCGTCGACTTGCCCGCGCCGTTCACTCCCACCAGCCCGATCACGTCGCCAGGGGCGAGGGTGAAGTCGAGGTCGGCGAAGAGGGTCCGCTCGGCGTGGCCGGCGGACAGACCGGTGGCTTGCAATGTCGTGCTCACCTCTTAAGTCTGCCCGCCTAGGGGTAGGACCCTGAGATCGGGCCCGGCAGAAATCAGGGTGCGGATGGGTCTGCTGACCGATGCGGGGGAGGGGTCGTGCTCGGCACACTGGAGCTATCACCAGCTCGACAGGAAGGCCTCACACAATGACCGCCCCCGCCCGCCGCTTCACCCGTTCGACCAGCGACAAATGGATCGCCGGCGTCTGCGGTGGCATCGCCGAGTACTTCGGCTGGAACGCCAACATCGTCCGCCTGGTCTTCGTCGTCTCCTGCCTCCTGCCCGGCCCCCAGTTCCTCCTCTACCTGGTCCTGTGGCTGATCATGCCCAAGAAGTAGCGCCCGACCGCTCCGGCAACCGCTCGCGGATGACAAGATGGTGGAAGTCTCACCGCGCCGTCATCCGCGAGTTTTCCGTTTGAGGAGGAGTCCCATGGTCACCTCGGGCGACATCCCCGGCCTCGGTCTACCCGACATCGACGCCCATTCATCCCTCGGCGGCCTCGGCCCGGTCGAGCTCCACTCCCCGTCCCAGGACCTCGACGGTGACGGAGTCGTCGACTCCCTCACCGATGCCACGCCCCACGACACCAGCGTCTGGTCGGACTTCGACCACGACGGGATCGCCGATCATGTGACGGTGGTCGAGGGGGATGGGGATTATGCGGCGTGGGAGTACCACCGCTTTCCCGATGGGACGTCGGAGTGGCGGCGGACGGACCAGGGGAATCTGGGGGAGTGAACTTTTCTCGCTGGTGATGGAACCGGCGAGGGGGTTCGTGCGTCGAAGTTGGTAAGACGCCGTTGAGGCGTGTCCGGAGTGTGGGGAGGCGGGGGTATGGGCGACAAAGTTTCTGGCGGACTCGTGGTGAATCAGGCGGCGATGACCCAGACGGTCGACAGCCTGAAAGACACGGTGTCGACCCTGCGTACTTCGGCAAAACAGGTCGCGACCCTGGAATGGGGCGCGGCGGATGCCGGAAGGGCCTATACCGGCAGTGGACAGAAGATCGATGGCGCCCTGGATCGGGTGGTCGGTTGGGCCAAGGTCTGGACGACAGCATCCGAGGGGCTTGCGGATGCGATCGGTAAGGCGGCCATCGAGTACACGGATGTCGACACGAAAACCGCACGCGGTCTCGACGGTGCCGCGCAGGCTCCCGCGAAGTGAGGTGCGGCGATGACGAAGTCCATCGACGACATCCTCAACGACGGCGCTCCCGGTCTGCAGTACTTCGAGCAGTTGGGACCCCGCTACGTCGCAGCCTTCGGCGGAAGCTTCAACTTCTACGAGTTGGTGCGACCGTACGACAACGAGCGCGATCTGAGCATCGCCAAGCTCGACGCCGCCGAAAGTGCGCTTCGTCAGCTGTTGACCACGGCTGACGCCAAGATCGCCGCGCAACAGTCGGCTGCTCAGTCGATGCAGACGGGCTGGCAGGGTGCGGCCGCCGAGGCCGCTGCGGGTCAGCTGGGTCGGATCGCGACAATGGCGGGCGAGGACCGTGACGCGGTACGGGCGTTCGAAGCGGCACTGACCAAGGCGGCGGCGGAGATTCCCGGGCTCGTCAAAGCCAAGGCAGACACGGTTTTGAAACTGACAGACGGCGCGGTGGAACTGTACGTAGGCGGGAAGCCCAATTCGATGCC
>NZ_JBHXMY010000442.1:0-2415 GCF_042720195.1 Nocardia sp. NPDC058497
TATCCATAAAAACCCCAGGTCATACCCGGTGAACAACACGCTGTTCGGGTAGAACTTCGTCAGGCTCTCCGTCTGGTTGGGCCAGCCCATGGTCGAGAACGGCCACAGCGCCGAGGAGAACCAGGTGTCGAGGACGTCGGGGTCCTGCGTCCATCTGGCCGGAGCGGTCTCGTCAGGGCCGACGCACTTGATCTCGCCGGTGGGGCCGTACCAGATGGGGACGCGGTGTCCCCACCAGAGCTGGCGGGAGATGTTCCAGTCGCGCAGGTTGTCGACCCAGTCGAAGTAGCGGCCAGCCAGCTCGGGCGGATGAATGTCCACGCGCCCGTCACGGACCGCATCACCGGCGGCCTTGGCCAGCGGTTCGACTTTGACCCACCACTGCATCGACAGGCGCGGCTCGATCACGGTGCCGCAGCGCGAGCAGTGCCCGACAGCGTGCGAGTAAGGCCGTTTCTCCGCGACGATGCGTCCCTCGGCGCGCAACGCGGCGACGACGGCGCTGCGAGCTTCAAGGCGATCGAGTCCTTGGAACATGCCGGCTGCGGTGATGATCGCGTGCTCGTCCATCACCGTCAGCGAGGGCAGGCTGTGGCGTTGGCCGATCTCGAAGTCGTTGGGGTCGTGGGCGGGGGTGACTTTCACCGCGCCGGTACCGAATTCGGGATCGACATGCTCGTCGGCGACCACAGGAATGCGACGACCGGTCAGTGGCAGTTCGATCTCGCGGCCGACCAGGTGGCTGTATCGGGGGTCGTCGGGGTGGACGGCGACAGCGGTGTCACCGAGCATCGTTTCGACTCGGGTGGTCGCGACAACGATCTCGTCATCGCCGTCGCCGTAGCGGATCGACACCAGTTCGCCGTCGAGGTCCTTGTGATCGACCTCGATATCGGAGATCGCGGTCGCACAGCGCGGGCACCAGTTGATGATGCGTTCGGCCCGGTAGATGAGGCCGTCGTCGTAGAGGCGCTTGAAGATCGTCTGGACAGCGCGCGAGAGCCCCTCGTCCATGGTGAACCGTTCACGGTCCCAGTCGACGCCGTCGCCGAGGCGACGCATCTGATCGGAGATGGCACCACCGGACTCGGCTTTCCACTGCCAGACGCGCTGCTCGAACGCCTCGCGTCCGAGATCGTGACGGGAGAGGCCCTCCTTGGCGAGCTCGCGTTCGACCACGTTCTGCGTGGCGATGCCCGCGTGGTCCATACCGGGCTGCCACAGCGTCTCGAAGCCTTGCATGCGCTTGCGGCGAGTGATCGCGTCGATCTGAGTGTGCTCGTAGGCGTGGCCCATGTGCAGGCGGCCGGTGACATTGGGGGGAGGGATGACGACGGCGTAGGTGGGCTTGTCGCTGGTCTCGTCGGCCTTGAAGTAGCCGTTGGCTACCCACCGTACGTACAGCTCACCCTCGAGTTCTACCGGTACGAAAGTCGTCGGCAGGGTTGTGGGGTCGGCGCTGTCTCGGCGGTGGGTATCGGTCACAGTAGCCCAGCATATTGCCTGTCCATCGCCGGTCTCGCGGGCGCCGGTGGGAGGCGGCGTCGCATTCATCCCGGTCATGGGATGCCTAGAACATCGACGGGACTGCCCAGGGTGGCTTTGCGCCCTCGAGCCAGTGCCAGGGCCTGGTCGAGGTCGACGGCAGCCATGTGCAGCAGGTCGGTCAGCCTGTCGGGTTTGCTCGCGCATACCGCCGCCGCCACGTCGGCGGCCGGGCGATCCTCGTCGAGGATGACATGGAAGTAGTCGAGGTTCTTCTCGACCACGAGTTGCACCGATTCCAGTTCATCGACCTGTGCGGTGGACAGGCGGGCGAACCGGCTGTGGACGCGGTACTCGTGAAGCGGGCCCGGTATACAGCTGATCTCGTTGGTTGCGCCGCGCCGGTGACGGGCGGCGAGGAGGTCGATCGCGAATGCCCAGTCCTGCCATTTGCGGACCCGCCGGTCATAGCCGCCCGCGGCGAGGGCATCGGTTCGTCGGTATACGATCGACATCGGCGCGTGGTGTTTGCGGGCCAGCAGCTGTTCGCGGCAGGGATAGGCCGAGATCGTCAGTCCGTCGAACGCGCCGAACATCTGTGAGTACGTGTGGACAAACGCCAGGTGGGGCGAGGCGGCCAGGAGCCGGACGGCTTGTTCCGGGTAGCTGCCGCCTGCGAGGAGGGCGGGCTCGGTGGCCAGCCGGTCGTCGGAGTCCAGTGGCAGGACGTAGGGGTATCGGGCGGCGCCGAGCCCGGCGTTGCGGGCGGCTTGTGCGCCACGTTTGCTGGGTAGCCGCACGACGTGCACATCCGGGAACTCGATGCATGCATCGATGCTGGTCAACGTGTTGTGGTCGTCGCTTCCATAATCGACCACCATTTTTTATCGGCCCCATGTCAACCGGTGTTTTAAAAAGCTTTAGAGGCCG
>NZ_JBHXMY010000442.1:2425-5064 GCF_042720195.1 Nocardia sp. NPDC058497
GGTGTCAACGTGTTGGGGTGGGCGATTCAAACACCGACCACGAGGATTTCGCGGCCGAATGACATCGGCTGTTGAACAACGGATTCGACCGCCTCGACAACGAATTTCCCGCTGTTGTGGCAGGGCACGATGACCGTGAGACCCAGCGGGTGTTCGTTGCTCATCGGCGGGGCTCGTGGTCGGCGTCGCGGTAGGTACGCACGGTGATCTTGTTGGCTTCGAAGTAGTTGTGTGGCGAGTCGCCGTTGCGCTCGCAGTGTCGAGTCAAGCTCATGTGGCAGTCCCATCCGGTGTAGAGGCGTTCGATCGTGGTGCGGAAGGTGTCGGCGGTGTAGGCGGCTTCGTCCTCGATCAACACACGACGACCTTGCCGGTCGGTGCGGGTGATGTCGGTGAACACCTCAAGGAAATGGCCTGTGCCGACCGGGGCGCGCTGGATACAGCGGGTCAGTGTCTCGCGGACCTGGTCCTGGCGCAGGTAGTGCAGGACATCTTTGGCGACGACGACACCGAATTGCTTTTCGACGGAAAAGGTTTCGATCCGCTGTTGGACCACGCCGATTCGGTTGGCCCAGTCCGCGAGGCCTACCAGCCGTGAACGCAGGATCTGGGTCGGGACCTGGTCGACGGCCACGACCTCGAAACCAGCTCGGGCCAAGGCCACGGTGTAGGTGCCCACTCCGCACCCGAGGTCGAGGGCGGTTCGAGGAGCCCGGTCATCGACAGCGTTCAAGAATTTGGCGAACCTGTCGGACACAGGTGCCGACAGCCGCTCCGCTGTCGGCACATCACCGGCCAATGCCGCGAGATAGAAGGCAGTCACGTCTTTTTGAGAGCGAGATATGCACATGCGTTGACTCCTAGAATCCGTCGACTTCCACGATTTGGCCGGGGATGCGCAGCGACAGCGCGAGAGCTTCGGTGACGCGCATCGGCAGGTAGTGGTCCTGCAGTCGGCTGCGGGTCTCGGTGCCGCGCAACCAGTTCTGCATCAGGGCGCGGTTGCTGTCGCTGTGGAAGAGTCCGTCGAAGGTCTCGCGGGTGACGTACTCGTCGTCGGTGAGCAGCGAGGCGTTGGCGCGGGTGAGGATCTCCGCGACCGCGCCGATCTTGTCGGCATCGGGTCCGCGAGGGACGTCGTAGCAGTGGACGTGCACCGAGTACAGCGTCGACAGCTGCGCCTCCAGATCGACGCTACTGGTCCGGCCGTTCTTGTTGTACACCCCGTCGGGGAAGGCCCGCCAGCTCCGAATCGACGGTGTTGTCTGCTCGAAAGACAGGGTGCCCAGGGTGATCGTGGCCTCGGTTTCGGCGTCGATCAGTCGGAACGTGGAGGTGATATCGGTTTCGCCGTAGCGACGCGGTTCACGTGCCAGCGCAGCGCATTTCGAGTGGCCCCCGAGCAACTTCGTTGCACGTAGGGACACTCGCTGGTCTTGGTCGGCGGGAAACGCGCCGAAGGAGCACACCTGCAACCGCAGCGGCCGGCCTCGGAACAGCAACTTGTTGAGCGAGAGCACCTGGACTGCCAGGTCGATGTAGTGGTAACTGCCGTGCATCAGCATCCCGTATCCGTAGCGGTACGGGTGGTCGTCACGGGTCACGAATTCATGCGACAGATTCCAGACGCCGCCTGCGGCCCGCAGATGGAACGAGGTCAACGGCGCCTTCCACTCGAGCATTCGTTCGCGCAGCGGTTGGATGAGCCGATCGTTGTAGATGCTGTGGTAGCGACTCAAGGTCATCACCGAATGCCGCGACCTGCGTTGTGAGGCGTCGGCGATCAGCTCGGCCATGGTGGTGGAGATCAGGGAGGGTTCGAACGCTCCACCGATCATCGGAGCCAGAACCGGCTTCTCCACCAGCGAGTTGATTCCTTCTGCCACGCACCGGCGCAGATATTGCTCATGCGAGCCCACCTCGGTGGCGATGTAGGCCAGCATTGGCAGGCCCGGCAGCCGGAGGAAGCGTAGCGCTGTCTGGGCTGTTTCCAGAGCCAGTGCGGGATCGCCTCGATCGGCCTGGACGAAGAACTTCGTGCGCGGCTGCGGGTCTGCACCGACAAGCCGTGCCTCGATGACCTCGCGCTCGGATTCGAGGTCTATCAGCGACCAGGAGTCGAGGTGGCCCTCGGCGATCGCAGCCCGGATGACTGGCATGTACTTGTTGCGAACGATCTCGTCGTAGCCGATGACGACCAGTTGGTGGATGCTCATCGAGTCCTCCGTTGTCACGTGCCGGATCGCGGTCTGTCGCGTTCCGTGCCGATGAGATGTCGGGCACGGCTTTGGCATGTGGAGCTGCGCCAGCGAAAGATGCGGTATTACAACTAATTTCGGTGCACTTGGTTGTTGCCTAGTCGGATAGTTGTCCGACGGCGGCGCACGCCATTCGGGCGGTCGGAAACTGCGCCGTGCGCGGGTCAGGGCAGCAGATATAGCCGCTCGTTCGGCAGGCGGGGCAATCCGGCGCAGTAGCCGGGGTAGACAGCGACGGTGCCAGGGCGGCAGGCAGCCACATCACAGACGAACACCAGCGCGGCAGTCAGACACGCGGCGAAATCCATTCGCACACTGGAAAATTGGACCATGAGGCGGATATCTGGCTCATCCGGGCACGGTGACCGGTCGGCGTTGCTC
>NZ_JBHXMY010000443.1:0-5060 GCF_042720195.1 Nocardia sp. NPDC058497
TTGGCGTACTCGGTCCGCTGGAAATTCGCGCCGCAGTGACTTTGTGTCGGTTCGGACTGTCAGCGTTGCTGGTTCCACCAGTCGATGGCTTCGCCCTCGGCGTCGAGTTGGTCGATCAGGTCCGCGGTGACCTCGACCTGGGATCCACTCTGACCGCAGAACACCCACAACTTTCGGGCGGCCTGGGTGTAACGGTGGATCACCGCGTCGGTCTCGAACGCATCGGCCTCACCGGCACGGAACCGGTCGATCGCTTCACCGAGGATCGCGACGAGCTCGGCGAGGCGGGCCTGGTGATAGGCGGCGACCTGTCGCCGGGCTGCGGCGCGTGCGGCTCTATTCTGCACGCCCGCAACGGTACTCGCGACAACTGAGCCGCTCCACGAAACGACGACGCGTCCACAACCCGGTGCGCGTGTCGGCAGAGCACCGACTCTGTCCCGGCCGGGTTCACCGACATCATCTTCCACCAAATGATGCGGGAAAGAACGACGATCTCGCCGCAGCAGCCTGAACCGTCTGCACAACGGGAGTCCCGGCGAGAACGGGATTCGACCTGGCCTCCCTGTGTACGGCCCCGGCAGACTGGCCCACACGCTGGCCGTGTCACTGCTCTGGGTTCCGCCGAAAGGTTACGGCACCCGGCCACATTCGCTCAATGCTCGCTAGTTGCGGTGTGCGCCCGCACTCGCCCGATAGGCGACGAACGAATCTGTCCCCCAAACCAATTCCGAAGGAACCCTTTGACGTGGACGCCAGTCATGAACGAACCAACCCGACCCCGGACGAGCATGCAAGCGGCATCGACGCGATCGGGCGCCTCAAGGTCGACAGTGTCGGGGAGTTGATCGCCGCGCTGCCTGCCATGCTCGGGTTCGTCCCCGCCAGGTCTGTGGTCATGGCCCTGCTCACCTCCACCCCTGACAGAACCCCTGCCCGGCGCACGATCGAAACGGTGATCCGAGTCGACCTCGACACAGTCACCGAACCTGTATCAGCCCAGCAGCTGGTGAGCATGCTGAAATCGATATGCCGACGCGAAGAAGTCACCGCGACGATGGCGGTGATCGTCGACGACCGACCCGACGCCGCCGCGGCCGCGCACCGAGCCGTGAAGTACCTGTGTGGGTCAACGATCAGGCTGGCCCACGCCTGGCTGGTCCCCACCGTCACTGTCGGCGCTGAATATCGCGGCCTGCTCGAAAACGACCGCGACGGAATAGTGGAGGATCCTTGCGCGTCACCTGTGGCGTTCGCCCAGGTACTCGACGGAATCCAAATCCGTGGTTCCCGCGCCGAACTCGTCGACCTACTCACCCCCGACCCGGACTTGACCGCTCGGGTCGAGCATCTCATCGGCCCAGCGGTCAAGTACTACCGGGACGAGTTAGCTGCCGCGGCGACCGAGGATCGCGGCAACATCTACCAGCGCGCGGCCGCCGAGTCCGTTCTGGCCCAGGTCGCGGCCGTCGACGAATCCGGTTGCACTCCTAAGGATCTGGCCACCGTTATCGCTGTTCTTCGGGACAGGACGATCCGCGATGTCATGTTCGGACTCGCCGGTACCCGGTTCGGCCCGGCGGCGCAGATACTGTGGCATCAGGTCGCGCGAGCGAGTAGCGGCGGTGATCGGGCCGAGGCCGCGATCCTGTGCGGCTACGACGCCTACCACCGCGGCGACGGGGTGCATGCCGGGATCTGCATCGAAGCGGCCCTGCGCGCGGACCCGGCGCACCCGATAGCGGTCCTGCTCGACGCCGCACTCCGCGGCGGCATCCGACCCGACAGGATCGGTAAGCTCGCCGAAACAGGGCGTGCGGTCGCGACAGACCTCGGCATCGACCTCACAGGAACCGGCTGACCCCCTCGACGCCGGAGACCATCGGCGAAGCCTCCACGCGGCGTGGACTTGTCCTGGGTCGACCTGATCGAGTCGGGCACGGCCACAACTTGTCACTGGTTTCACCAACCGACCTGCCAGCTCGTGCTCGCACCTCACTACCTGCCCCAACGCGAGATGGCTGTGGCCAGATACCTGCTGGTGTCTCGGCGCATCTGCTCTATGCCCCGTCTACCGTCAACGACATCTACGACGGCACCGTGAAGTAGCACCGGCCTGCCTGTATCCACGCCTGCACAACCGAACTCGCTCACCGAATGCCGGGCCGCGATGCAGGACTGCTGCACCACATCCTCCACCCATCCTGACGATCAGAAAGGTCCGAATATGCCCGGCGAGCCGACACTGCCCTTGGTAGGTAACTTGGCCTCCGATATCGAGCTCACCTTCACCCCCGCCGGTGTGGCGGTGGCTCATTTCACCGTCGCCTCCACCCCGCGGGTCTTCGACCGCAATACCGGGCAATGGCGCGATGGTGACCCGTTGTTCCTGCGCTGCAACCTCTGGAGAGAGGCCGCCGAGAACGCCGCAGAGTCGCTGTCGAAGGGCTCGCGAATCCTGTTGATGGGCAGGCTCAAGCAGCATAGCTACGAAACCCGCGACGGCGACAAGCGCACCGTCTACGAAGTCGAGGTCGACGAGATCGGGCCCAGCTTGCGCTTCGCCACAGCCAAGGTCACCCGCACCGGCCGAACCGGCAGCAGTCGCGGCGGGTTCGCTCAGCCCGACACCACGACACGCACCAGCCGCGCGAACAACACACCCACCCCGGCGATCCAGGGCAGTGATTCGTCGGCCGGCGACGCCGGCGAACTCGCGGGCGGACGTGAGCCATGGGAGACGCCGGTACTCGCCGGGGCCGGTGCAGGTTTCGGCGAGCCACCGTTCTGAGCGCACCGGTCTCCTGACCGCCCGGCTGTGCTCCGCGGCGTCCGGTCCCGGACCGCCGCTGTGCCGACACCACATCCATACCCGCCCGCGACTACGACAGGGCATTGAACGCCGATGAGTACCAGAGGATTCCACTAACCGACGGCGACACCTTCGTTCGCACGCTCACCCAGACACTGATCAGCACGCACTGACGCCGATAGAACCGGACTGGCAGTCCTCGACACCGGCGCAGGCGATTCCTCACGCGGCTCTGGTGAGCGATCCCGCCGGTGAGCGGGTCCAGAGGTGGTGGGTCCGGGTGACGGTCTGGGGTGGACCCAGCCCCTCGAGGGCTACCAGGCCATCGCGCGCCACGGCTACGGGCCCGCGCCCGGCGGAAACGAATTCCCCACGCCACCACCAGCCGCACCCACCCGTCTCACCCGCAGGGCGTGGGGAACTCGCCCCCGCACGCAATGGCGCGTTCCCTCCGCCGTGTCGCCCGCTGTCCTGGTCGGTCGCCCTCGGCTGGGCCCACCCCAGCCCGGCACCCTCTTTGTCGTGAAAAGCGTCGCGTTCCAGCGCGCCCGGGTGCCGCCGGTATCTCTCGTCCCCAGTCAGGAGATCTGCTGTGTCCACTACCGCTCACCCCTACCCCCAGTTCCTCGAAGACCCGACCGCCGAAGCCACCGTCGCCGAGCCTGCCGTCGCCGATCCGGAGCAGGTGGCGGGAACTCGTGCGTTCCTCGACGCGGTCTTTCAGATCGAGCTCCAGCTCGACCTCGACCGGCGGGCGGCGTTCAAGGCGTTCCCCGCCGCACTCGCGCTGGCGACCGACGCCGATTGGTGGCTGCTGGACTTCATGGTCGAACAGTTCACCCTCCACCCGCGCGAAGCCGCGCTGCTGCGACTGGACGCGTTGTGGCGCCACGCCGACGACCTCGAACAAGAGCGGATGCTGGCATTAGTTCCCGACACCGATCCCGGCCTGCACTCCCACAGCGACCACGACCTCAACCACATCCTGGCCACTCGCGCGCGCCGCAACGGCACCACCATCGACGACGAGCGGGCCAAGCTCGAAGTCCAGCTCGCCGCCGCCGAGATGCCCCGCCAGGTTATCCGAACCTGGTACAACCCGCTGCCCCGACTGTCTCTGGCACCAACCAAACGCATCGACGCTTCCCGGTGGAGTCCCGAGCCGATCCGGGCCCGGGTCGCCGCCCGCGGACGCCGCCGGTCAGCCGAGGTCGAGCCGTCCGTCGTGACGACCTATGTTCGTGAGAGCTTGTTCGTCGACAGCGAGGTCGCCGACCAGGCCCGACTGCGCCAGCGCTGGGCCGAACTGACAGCGCGTGGAATCACTCTCACCACGTCCGCGCCGCGCGGGTGGACCCCGCGCCGGCCCGGTGAACGGCCGCCGCTGCCCGCTGAACTGTCCGAGGCGATCTGGGATCACCAGTACTGCGCCCACGTCGCCGATCAACGTGACCACGAACGCGCGCTGGCCGGTGAATCGGTGAAGTCGCCGGAACACTCGCACGCGTGGGCGGCCGAACGCACCGGCCTGCGTTCCCGCGGCGACCGGCGCGAGGCATACCTGTTCCAAGGCAACGGTCTCGACGACTTCCGCACCGCCATGACCCCGATCTCGGGTTGGCGGTGCGTGTCGTGCTTCGTCGAACGCCCGACCGCTGACCAGCACCCCGTCCACGCCCGCAGTGGTGTGCTGCGCAGCGACGACGGGCTCTGCGATTACTGCCGCAGCGACGGCCGCACCGGTCTGCCCGAGCTCGCGGCTGGGTTCACCGGCGCCGATCTCGCCGCCGCCTACTGCACGTATTTCGCTGAGCACTACCGGGACTCGGCGTACGCGTTGATCGGCGAGGTTCGCCGCCGCGCTCCGGAATGGCTGACCGCCGTGATCGACCGGTTCCTCGCCGATCACTCCGACCTGCCCGGCGCACCCACACCGGTCGACATCGACGCCGAGCCCGCACCGGCACCAGTCCCGTCCAAGCGTCGCCGCGAGCGAGTCCTGCCGCCCGGACAGCGGCCCGGCAAATGCGAAGGGTGCACCCAGTACGTGCCCGTGCATGACGACGGATTCTGCACCACCTGCCGGGTCTACCTCGGCCTGCACGTGCCCGCGCCGCGCGAGCGTCGCCTCGTAGCCGCCTGACCTATTCCCATCCTGTTGTGGGGGGGGGGGGGGGGGGGGGGGGGGGGGCCCCCCCCCCCCCCCCCCGCCCCCACGCGCAGCGCGCACGCAGCGCTCGGCCCCCAC
>NZ_JBHXMY010000444.1:0-5045 GCF_042720195.1 Nocardia sp. NPDC058497
CGACGGCCCGGTCCCACAACCTCGGTCCGCACAATTCCGCCCAGTGTCGGGCGAATCACCAACCCGCATTGCACCCTTGCGCAGAAAGGGCTCCATCAGTCATGCACGAAATCGCCTCCACCGCAACGAGATCGGCTCGTAGCTGGCATCGCAACCGCTCTTCTCGCCGTCGCGGAATGATCTTGGCGGGAGCATTGCCGTTGGCTATTGCCATCGCGGCCGCCGGTCCCGCCCACGCTGCCGACAACCTTGCCGCGGTCGCTGATCAAGGGGGGGTGACAAGCCCCGCCCAACCTGCCACCGAATCCCCGACCCCCGCTCCGCCTCCCGAGCCGGCGCCGGAACCCGAGCCTGCTGCGCCACCGGCCTATTACGAACAGCCCCAAGAGGTTCGGACAGCACCGCAACGTCCGGCACCGGAGGTCGACGAGCCGGTCGAGCCGGTGCGCATCGAAGAGCTGCACCTGCCTGAGCCGGTCGAGCCAGTGGCACCGATCGTGCCGGAGGAGGGCACGATCCGGATCGGGGAATGGCAGACCCCGAGCCCAGACTGGCTGCCGGTCGAGGTCCGCGACACCATCAACAACACCGCTGCCGGAGCCGAAGCCCAGATCGCCACCGCCCTGGACTCCGTCGGCATCCCCGCCGGGCGCTCGGACCGCGTCAGCGGCGCCACCCTGGCCGGAACCGGAATCGGCGCCGCCGCCGGAGCCACCGCGTTGGGCGCTCCGGCCGCGGTGGTCGGTGCCACGGTCGGTGGGCTGGTCGGAGGCACAGTCGGCGGGATCGCCGGTGCCGCACTGGGAATCGTCATCCCGGTCCCGATCATCGGCCAAGCCACCAGCGGCGTCGCCGGCACCGCCCTCGGCGCCGCCGCCGGAGCCGCCGCCGGGGCGGCGATCACCGGTGTCCCGGCCGCAGTGGTCGGCGGGGTGGTCGGTGGCACGATCGGCGCCGGGTTCGGCGCGGGCGTCGGAGTCGGACAGTGACCCGAACCCCGCGCACCGCCACCGGCCTCGCGGCAGCCGTGCTGAGTGCGGCGGCGATCACTGCCGCTCCCACCGCTCCGGCCTCCGCGGTCCCGCTCGACGGCTGCCCTGCGCTCTACTTGCTCGGTGTCCAGGGCACCGGGCAGTCTTCACCGACCGCGGATCCCCTCGCAGACACCGGCGTGGTGGGATCGCTGATCGGCCCCGTCGTTTCCGCGGTGCCGGGCCTCGTGCAACGCGCCTACGTTGGCTACTCGGCCGGGTTCGGTGGGATCGTGCCCGGCGGTGGCACGGATCCCTACGTGGACTCGGTGACAGGTGCCCGCGCTTCGCTCGATGCCGCGGCCACGCAGATCGCCGACGCGTGCCCGGGTACGAAGCTGGCCGCAGTGGGCTATTCCCAAGGGGCTCAGGCGGTATCGAGCTTCGCCCGCGCCGTCGGGGCGGGCAACGGGCCGATCTCGGCCGACCAGGTCGCGGGGATAGCGCTGTATGCAAACCCCGATCGAGCCGTCACCGAACCGGTGTTTCCAGGTCGGCCCGGTCAGACGGTGCCCGATCCCGCGCCAGGCACTTCCGGTGCGGCGGTGTCGGGTGTGCGGATCCTGGCCGCCCCGGCCGGTGGCGCGGGCATCGCGA
The DNA here is from genome assembly GCF_042720195.1 of Nocardia sp. NPDC058497. Lineage (NCBI taxonomy): Bacteria > Bacillati > Actinomycetota > Actinomycetes > Mycobacteriales > Nocardiaceae > Nocardia > Nocardia sp. NPDC058497. The sequence continues at coordinate 1,629 of NZ_JBHXMY010000444.1, forward strand.
CCAGCTCGGATGGGTACGGGTCATTGACCGGGCGGGTGGCCGACATCTGCAGCGACGGGGACCTGGCCTGCTCGGCACCCCCAACCGCGACCCTTCTCCGGCTGGGTGCCCAGGTGTTCGCGCACGCCGATCTGACCAACCCGGTCGCCGCCGTCAGCACGATCGGCACGACGATGTCCGCCGCGCTGGGAGATACGTGGAACACCGCCGTGCTCAATGACTTCCAGGTGAACGGAACCCAGGTCGCCTACATCCCGCGGCTGAGTTTGGGGGAGCGCGTTGTCGATGCCGCCGACCCCCGGTCGGGCTCGGCTGATGCCGGTGCGGCGGCTGCCCAGTGGGACGCGATCACGGCTGCCCTGGCCGCGGCGCCGTGGCAGCTACCCGGTCTGCTGGCCCAGCTCGGCGGAGCGTGGGGGCAGCTTGTCGCGGAGAACGCCGACCTAGTGAACCCTGCGGTCTGGGTGCGGTTCGCCGACACCGTCGGCCGCCACAACTCCTACGCGTTGACCGGGCAGCTGGCCTCGGGGACCGCGTGGATGATCGCGCTGGCCCACGACGCAGCGGGGGCCGGGGCATGACCGGCGATGCAGAGGACTTCTTCGCCAACACCTCCGTCACCTCCGGGCGTGCGCCCGGCGTCATCCTGCGCTCCCGCGACGTCACTGTGACGCACCCGGCCGGTGTCGGAGCCGCCCGCCAGATCGTCTACACCACGACCGCCGGGTCCGGGTTTCCGGTCGCGGCGTCGGGAATCGTGCTCGAACCCGGCGTGAACTCGGCCAACGGCAGCTCGCAGCGGCGGGTGGTGATCTTCTGCCCGACCTTCCACGGTCTGGGCGGGGCATGCGCGCCGTCGCAACTGGTGGTCGAGGGTACCGAGCCGGATGCGCCGAGTATGGCCGCGGCGCTGGCGATGGGCTGGACGGTCGCGATCCCCGACGGTATCGGTCTCGGGCTGACCGGCGCGGGGCCCCACCACTTCCTCGCGGCGGCCTCCGGCGCGCACGCGGTCCTGGACCTTGCTCGTGCGATCTGCGCACCGACCCGGGCTGGTGAGCTGCCGAAACCGGTGGCGGTGTGGGGCTACGGTGACGGTGGCCGGGTGGCCGCGGCGGCGGCCGAGCAGCATCCGGGCTATGCCCCCGAGCTCGATCTGCGGGCCGTCGCGGCCGGCGCGGTCATCACCGACCCCGGCGCTCTGATCCCAAGCATCGACGGCGGCCCGTTCGCGGGGATGGCGTTCGCGGCGATGATCGGGCTCGGCCGCGCCTACGCGCATCTGCCGATCGACCACATCCTCAGCGACGACGGCGTCCGCGCCGTCACGACTGCCAGCACCCTCGATGCCGGCACGCTCCTCGCCGAGTACGGCTACCCCCTGGGCCGCTGGTGCGAACGCCCCGATCCGTGGCGTGACCCGATCTGGCGGCATGTCTTGGCCAGTGAGGTACTGCCACAGAAGACGCCGATCGTGCCGGTCCACCTGTACCAGGGGTTGCTCGACGCCCTCGTGCCCGTCGCGTCCACTCGCGCACTGTTCGCCGACTACAGCGCACGCCAGGTCGAAGTGACCTGGTCACAGTTCGACGCCACCCACCTCGGTGCCGCCGATCTAGGCACCGCCGACGTTTTCGCCGTCCTTCGCGAAGGGTTCACCCGCCCCCCACACAGCGGCACATTGCCCGCGACCTGAGTTCAGTGCACACCCCTGGCCGTATCAACGAAAGCGAAAGCCGATGAACTCCAGCAATACCCAGACACCACCTCGTCATCGCGGGCTGGGATGGGTACTCGGCGCGATGGTCGCGGCATTGGTTATGGCCGCGCTGCCGGCGCCCGCGACAGCGGAGCCGGCAACGACCTCCTCAACTCCGGTTGACAGCCCCAGTACTACCCAGGTTGCTCAGCAGTGTCCCGCGCTTGCCGTCATCGGGGTGCAGAGCGGGGAGGAGGGCGCGGCCACCACCGCCGACACCAGTGATACCGGGATGCTGGGGCAGGCTTTTGGCCGGATCACCACCGCCACAGGCGGTTTAGTGCACCGCAGCTACATCGTCTACGGCACCGAAACCGACAGCGCATCCGCGGGATACGCGGCGGCGATCTCCGCCGCTGCGGACCGGATCGAGCAGACCGCGGTCGAGGCTATCGGCCGCTGCCCGTCGGTGAGGGTCGCCGTCGCCGGCTACGCCCAGGGCGCTGCCGCTGCCGCGTCGTGGGCTGAGAAGGTCGGTGCCGGACGTTCATCGGTTCCGGCGGACACGGTGGCCGGAGTGGCGCTTGTGGCGAATCCCGCGAGGCGAGCCGCGACCACCGTGTTGCCCGGAACCGATTCGGCCACACCGGCTCCCACGCCCGGCACCGAGGGAACGAACACCCGCACCATCACCCTGACCAATACCGGGCTGTCCGGAGCCGGGATCGCCGCTGCCGCAAGCCCGGTCAGCTACGGAACCCTGGTGGGACGCGTCGCGGATCTGTGCGTGGCCGGTGACGCCACCTGCGATGTCCAGTCCGGCAGCCCGCTGCTGACCGCGGTCGCCAACATCAGTGGCCAAGCTGAGGGCAAGGACCCGGTCACTGCGATCGGTGTCGTTGCCGAAGCGCTGGCATCGACTGCCTTCACGACCGCGGTCGGGGTGGTCAGCGACGATATCTCCGGCAACAGCCTGGATCAGCTGTCCTACGACCCCAGCAAGACGCTGGGGCAGCGGATCGCCGAAGCCTCCTCACCCACCGCGCCGACAACGAGCGGATCAGACGCATTGTCGGCGTTGTTCAAGGTCGGGGCGATCGGGCTGAATTCGGTGATCGCGGTCGCGGAGAAGGTCTTCACGGCCTCGACCATCACCGAACTGGCCACGGTCGGGCTGTCCAACCCGGCAGCGGCTTTGGCGACACTCGCGGCGAAATTCGCTGAGGCGGTTGTGGATCTGGTGCCGCCACAGACGATCAGCACGTGGGTGACCTCCGCGTTCGAGGCGATCACGTCCACGATCACCGACACCAGCGATCTGTACACGACCTCGGCGACCGCGCAGTACTCCGATGCGACCGGCCGCCGCGCCAGCTACACCAGCGCCACCGCGACCAGCTCCGGGACGAGCCCGCTGACCGCAGTCGCGGACTGGTTCATCGCCCTGGCCGAAGACCTCGCCCCCACCGCGAACAACTCGTCCCCAGCGACGACACCGTCGGCAAGCCCCTCTCCCAAGACCACCATCCCCACGGCGACGAGCACCTCGCCGCCGGTCCACGCGGCGACCACAACGCCGCGTCCCTGAACCCCTTCGGGGTGCGCTGCAACACCAGCGGGGTCGTACCCGACCTACCCCGCCGGTTCTCTCACCCGGTGGGCAGCGCCCCCGAAGGGCCTATCCCGCCAGCGATCCCGCGAGAAGGAGGTGACAACGA
>NZ_JBHXMY010000445.1:0-5026 GCF_042720195.1 Nocardia sp. NPDC058497
AGCCAAGGGTACCGACTTACCCAGCCCGCACGCCCGACCTCGAGGAGGGCAGGCCACCGGCGGGACAGGAGGGGCCGCGACCTCGAGCGCGCCAGCGCTCCAACAACTCAAGCCCAGAGCTGGCCGTCGAGCTTCTCTTCGGCCTCGTCCAAGGTGCCGTCGTAGGCGCCGGTCGACAGGTATTTCCAGCCGCCGTCGGCGACGACGAACGCGATATCGGCGCGCTTGCCCGCCTTCTGCGCCTTCTTCGCCACGCCGAGCGCGGCGTGCAGGATCGCGCCGGTGGAGATGCCGGCGAAGATGCCCTCCTCGCCGACGAGCTCGCGCGTGCGCTTCACCGCGTCGTACGGCCCGACGGAGAACCGGGTGGTCAGCACCGTCTCGTCGTACAACTCGGGGATGAACCCCTCGTCGATATTGCGCAGGCCGTACACCAGTTCGCCGTAGCGCGGCTCCGCGGCGACGATCTCGATGCCCGGCACGTTCTCGCGCAGGAACCGCCCGGTGCCCATCAGCGTGCCGGTGGTCCCGAGCCCGGCGACGAAATGCGTGATCTCGGGCAGGTCGGCGAGCAGTTCGGGTCCGGTCGTCTCGTAGTGCGCGAGCGCGTTGGCCGGGTTGCCGTACTGGTAGAGCATCACCCAGTCCGGGTTCTGCGCGGCGATCTCCTTGGCCATGGCCACGGCCTGATTCGACCCACCGGCGGCGGGCGAATCGATGATCTCGGCGCCGAACATGGTGAGCAGCTGACGCCGCTCCACCGAGGTGTTCTCCGGCATCACACAGACGATCCGGTAGCCCTTGAGCTTGGCCGCCATGGCCAGCGAGATCCCGGTGTTGCCGCTGGTCGGCTCCAGAATGGTGCAGCCTGGCGTGAGCAGCCCGTCGGCCTCGGCCTGCTCGATCATCCGCAGCGCGGGCCGGTCCTTGATCGACCCGGTGGGATTGCGGTCCTCGAGCTTGGCCCACAGGCGGACGTGGTTCTCGCCGTCCCACTGCGGGGACAGCGTCTTCAACCCGACGAGCGGGGTGTTGCCGAGCGTCGCGATGAGCGATTCGTAGCGGGCCACGATGTCAGCGCGCGCCGCCGGCGACGGCAGGCAGGATGGTGACCGACGCGCCCGCGGGCACCTCGGCCTCCAGCCCACCGGCGAAGCGCACGTCCTCGTCGTCGACGTAGATGTTGACGTAGCGGTTGAGCTTGCCGTCCTTGAGCAGCCGCTCGGCCAGACCGGGGTGGCTGGCGTCGAGGTTCTCGATCAGCGCCGACAGCGTCGAGCCCTCGCCCTGGACGCGCTTCTCGCCTCCGGTGAGACCTCGCATGATGGTCGGAATGGACACGGTTACCGGCATGAGGACTCCTCGGGTGTGACTTGGTTCGGTGGGTTCAGGCGTCGTAGGAATCGACGATCCGCACGGGTTCTTCGGTGACCTCGCCGTCGACGATGCGGTAGCTGCGCAGTTCGTGCCGCTCGGGGTCGCGGGTGGAGATCAGCACGTAGTGCGCGAACGGCTCGGAGGCGTAGGAGATGTCGGTGCGGCTCGGGTAGGCCTCGGTGGCGGTGTGCGAGTGGTAGATGACGACGGGGGTCTCGTCGGAGTCGTCCATCGCGCGCCAGACCTTCAGCTGCTCACCGGAGTCGAAGCGGTAGAAGGTGGGCGAACGTTCGGCGTTGACCATGGCGACGAAGCGCTCCGGCCGGTCGCTGCCCTCGGGTCCCGCGATGATGCCGCAGGCCTCGTCGGGGTGGTCGGCGCGCGCGTGCGCCACCATCTCGTCAACGAGATCGGCCCTGATCACCAGCACTTCCTCGAACCTTTCCACATCTTTCCCGCGTGCCGTCGAGCACCACCTCGACAACCACCCACCCTATTCGGGTATTCCTGGCGGCGCGCACACCGGTCCCCACCAGGGCCTCAGCGGGGGAACAGATCGCGATAGGCCGGGATTCCGGCGATCGAGGTCGCGCTGAGCACGGCGTCGACGACGGCCCGCTCGACGACGACCGCGGCGGCCGTGCACAGCTGGTCGAGCAGCAGCAGGTCACCGGGGAACGCGCCGGGCAGTGGGGCCGGTGGCACCGCGATCGCGCCGGTGGACAGCGCGAACAGGGTGTCGCCGTCGAGCGGGGAGTGCACGGGACGGATCGCGCGGGCCAGCCCGTCGTGGGCGGTGGCGGCGAGCCTGCGGCAGGCGATCGGGTCGAGCGCGGCGTCGGTCGCGACGACGCCGATCGTGGTGTTGAGCACGATGCTCTTCACCGGCAACGCGTTGAGCGCGGCGATCTCTTTTTCCGTACCCGGCCGCAGCCCGAAGAAGCCAGGACCGTCGGTGCCGGCGCCCCACAGCAGACCGGTGCGCGGATCGACCACCGAGCCGACGGGATTGGCGACGATCACCGCCCCGACGGTGACACCCGCGCCCGGTCCGTCGGCGAGAACCACGCTCGCCGAACCGATTCCGCCCTTGAGCGAACCGGCCCGCGCGCCCACACCCGCGCCGACGGTGCCGCGCGCGAAGTCGGCCGAGGCCGCCTCCGCCGCCCGGAAACCGAAGTCCGCGTCGGGCCGGATGTCCCACGCCCCGACCGGCAGATCGAAGATCACCGCGGCGGGCACGATCGGCACCACCCGGCCCGGATCGGACGGGTCCATCGGGATGCCCTCGCCGTGTTCCTCCGACCAGCGCATGACGCCGTCGGCGGCGGCCAGACCGTACGCGCTGCCGCCGGTGAGCAGCACCGAGTGCAGCTGACGGACCGTATTGGCCGGATCGAGCAGATCGGTTTCCCTGGTGCCGGGCCCGCCGCCGCGCACATCCACCGAGGCGACCGCGCCGCCGGGGACCCGCACGACGGTGCAGCCGGTCGCGGCGCCGGTACCGAGGGTGACGTCGTCGTCGAGCACCTGATGATGGCCGACCAGCACGCCTGCCACATCGGTGATCGCATTGCGTGGACCGGGAGCGCTGCGCATCCGTCGACCCTAAACGCGGGTGGATCAGGGGGCGAGTGCCTGCAGCAGCGAGTCCTGCATCCAGGTCAGCCAGTGGTAGACGTCCAGATGCGGCGCGCGCGGATCACTCGGATCGAGCTGCTCGGGCGTGTCGTCGTCGATGTCGAGCAAGGTGCCCAGCGCCAGCCGGACGTCGGTGAGCGCGGCCAGCCAGCCGTCGGCCTGTTCGGGGGTGAGCACGATCTTGCCGCCCGCCTCGGGACAGCTGTCGAGCACGATCCGGCCCGCGGCCAGTTTCGCGTCGATGATCTCCGGCTCGTGCAGGCTGCGCAGCGCGGCGTTGAGATCGGCGCGCTTGGCGTCGGGGGAACCGGGCTCGGCGCGGTGGAAATCGGGCAGCAGGCGCAGCAGCTGCGGATCGTCGGGCGGGGTCGAGTTGCCGGTGCGCAGGCCGGTGAGCGCGGCCAGCTCGTCCTCGGGCGCTTCCGAGGCGCGGTCGCTCAGCAACCCGGACACGGCGCCGATCAGGGAGCGCAGAACGGTGGCCTCGTGCTCGTCCATCTCGGATCGAAGCTTCAGGCCACTCAGCGAGTTCTTCCTGCTCCACTTGCGCACAGGGCTACGGTACTCAGTCGTCGCGCTGCATGGTTGCCCAGAGCCCCGCGGCGTGGAGTCGGCGCACGTCCTGTTCCATTTTGTCCCGTGATCCGGAGGACACGACCGCCTTGCCTTCGTTGTGCACCTGCAGCATCAACTCGGTCGCCTTGGCTTTGCTGTAGCCGAACAGCTTCTGGAAGATGTAGGTGACGTAGTGCATGAGGTTCACCGGATCGTCCCAGACGACGGTGACCCATGGTCGGTCCTCCGCCTCGAGGATCTCGGTGTTCTCGACAGCCTCCGGCATCGCCTGCGCCGCTGATAGTGCGGCGTTCACGGCGTCGGTGGCGGCGCCGGCTCGAACGGTATTGCACACGGCCATAAAACCCAGGGTACGACGAGGGCGCGGAGAAACAACACCTGCGGTGACTACAGTTTCTCGTGTGCAGATCCAGGACGAGGTCGCCAGCACCGCGCTGCTGACCGATCAGTACGAGCTGACCATGCTGGCCGCCGCGCTGGCCGACGGGTCGGCGCATCGCCAGTGCACGTTCGAGGTGTTCGCCCGGCGATTGCCCAACGGCCGCCGCTACGGCGTCGTCGCGGGCACCGGCCGGTTGCTCGACGCGCTGGCCCACTTCCGCTTCGGTGACGCCGAGCTCGCGGTGGTCGCGAAATTCCTCGACCCGGCCACCGTCGACTGGTTGCGGGAATATCGCTTCGCCGGCGACATCGACGGCTATGCCGAGGGTGAGCTGTACTTCCCCGGTTCGCCGATCCTGACCGTGCGCGGCAGTTTCGCCGAATGCGTGCTGCTCGAGACGCTGGCCCTGTCGGTCCTCAACCACGACAGCGCCATCGCCTCGGCGGCCGCGCGCATGGTGAGCGCGGCGGCGGGCAGGCGGATGATCGAGATGGGTTCGCGGCGCGCCCACGAACTGGCCGCGCCGTCGAGTTCCCGGGCCGCCTACCTGGCCGGTTTCGACGCGACCTCCAATCTGGAGGCCGTGCGCAGCTTCGGCGTGCCGGGCGCGGGCACCAGCGCGCACGCGTTCACGCTGCTGCACAGCGGCGCCGACGGCGAGCACGAGGCGGCCGCCTTCCGCAGCCAGATCGACGCGCTCGGCGTCGGGACCACCCTGCTCGTCGACACTTTCGACATCACCAGGGGCGTCGCCACGGCCATCGAGGTCGCGGGCCCCGAGCTGGGCGGCGTGCGGATCGACTCCGGCGACCTCGGCGTGCTGGCCAGGCAGGTCCGCGACCAGCTCGACGGGCTCGGCGCCACCGGCACCCGCATCGTCGTCTCCGGTGACCTGGACGAATATTCGATCGCGGCCCTGCGCGCCGAACCGGTCGACGTGTAAGGCGGCGGCACCGCGGGGGTCACCCGGTGCGGGGCGCCGACCCCGGGCCAGGTCTACAAACTGGTGGTTGTGGACGGCAATACCGGCGCCAAGCGCATCACCCCCAA
>NZ_JBHXMY010000446.1:0-5021 GCF_042720195.1 Nocardia sp. NPDC058497
ATCCCAGAGCAAACGGGTCAGCACGACATCCGCGCCGTCGCTACGGATGTCGGCGATCGAGCTGCACGACGGGAACGGCGGCCCGGCGGAATCGACCGTTCCCGCGACGAGATCGAGGCGGTGGACCGAGGCGGTGCCACAGGCGACATTGTCACGGCTGTAACCCGCGATGACGACCGACCGTCCGTCGGGTGCGATCACCGCCTGCCGAAACACGGTATTCACCTCCGCGATCCGGCCGAACTGTTGCACCGCACCGGAATTCAGGTCGACGACGTACAGGTGGTTGATGCCCCAGTTGGCGCCGGGGACGGACTCGATCCGCGTGAGCACGGCCCGATTCCGGTCCAGCGCGATCAGCTCGGTGCCGGTGAGCGTGGCGCCCTCGCCCAGCGGATCGCGCGGCGCTGGCAGCGAGATCGCCCGCAGCACAACGGGATCGGGAGTGCGCAGGTCGGCCTGCATGATCGCGCCGTCGCGCCACCAGCCGATCACGGCGTCGTGCAGCGGGAACACCTGGGTGCAGCGGCAGTCGACGCGACCCGAGGACACCAGCAGCTCAGCGGTCTCCATCGCCGTCACCACGCCGTCACCGTCGATCGCGTAGGCGAGTGAATTGTCTTGGCTGAAGCCGATTTCCCGGTAGTCGCCGACCCGGTCGCCGCGCATACCGGACGCGTCGGCCACACCCATCCCAGTCGGCGTGCGCACCGCGTACACCTGGGTCGACAACGGCGCCGCCGTCACGATCTGCGGACCTTGCGGCAATGCGGTCCCGCAGCCCGCCCCGAGTAACCCGATCGCCGCCGCGACCGCCATCCGCATCCCGTTGCTTCGCATCACTACCTCCGGCGCTCCCCCATCGGCGCCGCCCGTGCGCCGCGCCGATCGACCGGGAACCTTCCCGGCGCCGAGGTATACGGAGCGCGCGCCGCATCGGTTCGATCGCCGACGGCGGCTACCTCGCGCCGGAGTCGATTGTCGGCGGAGCCGACCTTCCACCCGCAGGGCGCAAGGCAGCGGCCGAACCGTTCTACCCGTTCGTGGCCGCAGGCGCACCCAGGCTGACGACCTGGTGGGCGAGTTCCGTTCGCGCGCCGCCCTTCTCCACGACCAGCACCCCGTGCGGGGTGTCGCGCATGTCGGTCGGATCACCGGCGACCACCTGGACGACGGACTCCTGCGCGCGCGGCAGCATATCGACCACCGGGTTCTCGCCGACCGGCGCCCAGCCCTGCGCCGCCGACTGCAACCGGTCGACCGAGCTGGGGGCGCCTGCCGTGTCGGCCCACTTCCGGGTGGCGACGGTGATCGTGCCGTCAGCTCCCCAGCGCGGGCTGTAGGCCGCCGAGCACGCGCCCGGCAGCGCGGGCAGTTCCTGGACGGCATTGGTGGTGGCGTCGATGGTCGCGACGTGGCCGGTGCCGCAGGTGGCGCTGCGGGCGGTCGTGCCGGCGAGGACGAAGGTGTGGCCGTCGGGGCCGGCGGCGGCCGAGAGGTGGGCGTCGATGCCGGGCACGCGGCCCAGCGGGAGGATGGCGTCGGCGCCGATCGCGTAGAGGTGGTTCTTCTCCCACCACAGTCCGCGCGACTCGACCCTGGCCAGCAGCACATAGTCGTCGGTGGCCGCGACCAGCCGGGCGCCGTCCCAGCTGCCGCCCGAGAGCGGGCTCGGCGAATCCGGCAGCACCACATCCTGTTCGGGCGCGGCGGGTGCGGTGCCCGACAGATCCAGGGTCATGATCTGCCCCGGTTCCCGCCACCAGGCCACCACCGCGCCGCGCACAGCCACCGCGTCGGTGCAGTCGCACTCGGTCCGCGACACCGAACCGTCGCGCACGCTCAACGCCACCAGCGTCTTCGAGCTCGTCTCCACCGAGAACGCGAACTGCCCGTCCCTGGTGAAACCGACCGCGGCCGAGGAGTACCCGAAACTGCCCGGCGCGCGCACCGTCCCCGCGCTACGCACGACCGCCAGTTCACCGGCGGTGCGGTAGGCGAACACCGAACCCGCAGCATCCTGCTGTTCGGTCGGCGTGATCTGCGGCAGCGCCGTCTTGTCGGCACCGCACCCCGCGAGCAGCGCGACGACACTCGACACCACCCCGATCGCCGCGATCCGGCTCGGTCCTGGCTTCCTCGCAACTCCCACAGCACACCCCTGCACGTGTCGTCGGGCCTCGTCTCGCGCAGCAGCCTAATCGACGCTGTCGGCGCAGCCGCCCGAAGACGTGCGCATGGCCGGAGCGAATGCGCAGGTACGCCTCCTACAACTTCCACGCCGCGTCGAGCCTGGTCGCCACATCGATATTGCGGACCGCCGCGATCTCCGGCTTCCGGATCTCCCCGGCGATATAGCGGGCGACGAACCGGCGGATCTCGTGGTCGACGCTGGCCAGCGCGCGCAGCAACTGCCCGCGCTTGGTCGCGCTGGCGACATTGACACGCACATCACCCGGCCGCGGCTCGGCGATATCGATGACCACCCGCAGCGGGTCAGCGGTGCGCGCGGTGAGATGCAGGTGCCCCACCCCGATCGGACCGAAATCGAAAGCGGCGCCGGCGACCCCGGTGACGTCAAACGCCGAAACGGCGGTGCCGCGCGGCGTAATCCCGTAGTGCGCGCAGGAAGTCGACCCGCCGGAACTCCGGCCAGTACGCCTCGGTGAACCAGATCTCCGAATAGGCGCTCTGCCACAAGAGGAATCCCGAAAGACGCTGCTCACCAGAGGTTCTGATGACCAGATCCGGATCGGGCTGACCGGAGGTGTAGAGGTGCTGGCCGATCGCGTCGACGGTGATCGACTGCACCAGATCCTCGCCCGACTCACCCGCGGCGATCTCCTGGCGCACCAGCGACCGCACCGCGTCGGTGATCTCCTGACGCCCGCCATAGCCCACCGCGACATTCACATGCACGCCGTCGCGTCCGCTCGTCCGCTCGGCGGCCACCCGCAGCCGCTTCGCGATCAGCTCGGGGAAACCCGCCAGCGAGCCGACGATCCGCACACTCCAGTTCTGCTCCGGCGCCGACAGTTCCTCCACCACATCGGTGATGACCTCGAACAGCGTCTCCAGCTCTTCCGGATCGCGGCGCAAGTTCTCCGTCGACAACAGATAGACGGTGACCATCTCGATGCCCTCGTCGGCACACCAACCGACCAGCTCGGCGATCTTCAGCGCGCCGACCCGATGACCGTGGCTGACATCGGTGAACCCGTTCTCGCGCGCCCAGCGGCGATTGCCGTCGCACATCACGGCGACATGGCGAGGATGCTGCTTGTCGGCCAGCTGCTTGGACAGCCTGGCTTCGTAGATGCGGTACGGCAGACCACGCACCCGACCGAGAAACTCCACCCCCGCACCCTACGCTCCCCCGCCTCCCCGGGACTTTGGCCGGTCCTAGGGAGGAAACACGTCGTGCATCGGGCATGCGGTGATGGGCGGGGTGGGTTGGAGGTGGTTGGGGAGTTACCCATGTTCTTACGAGATCAGTGGGCTCGTTTTCGCAAGGACGGGGGGATTGTTGTGGTGTGGTTGTGGGCACGTTTGTGGTGGTGGGGGGTGGTGCTGACGTAGCCTGGGCGGTAACTTACGGTACCGTAGGTTTCTGGCATGGGAGGTTTCGTGGAGGCTGTTGCCGTGGGGGTCGGGGAGCCTGGGGTGTTGGGGAAGCCGCGGTTTCGGGGGTGGATTCATACGTGGGCGGTGGGGATCGCCGCTGTCGCGGTGGTGGTGCTTGTCGTGTTCGGGTTTCGGGAGTCGGCTACCGCGGGATGGTCGACGGTTGTCTATGGGGTGGCGGTGTGCGCGCTGTTCGGGATCAGTGCGGTGTATCACCGGGTGACCTGGCAGAGCGTGCGGGCCAGGGTGCGGATGAAGCGGGCGGATCATTCGATGATCTTTCTGTTCATCGCGGGGAGTTACACGCCGTTCGCGCTGCTCGGGCTGCCTGGCTCGACGGGGCGGGCGCTGCTCGTCGTGGTGTGGGTGGGGGCGCTCGCCGGGGTGGCGTTGAAGATGCTGTGGCCGACCGCGCCACGGTGGGTGGGGGTCCCGCTGTATCTGCTGCTGGGCTGGGCGATCGTGCCGGTCGCGCCGGAACTGCTGCACAACGTGGGAGTGCTGCCGCTGGTGCTGCTCGCCATCGGCGGCGTGATCTACAGCGCGGGGGCGATCCTCTACGCGACGAAATGGCCGAATCCCTGGCCCGAGCACTTCGGACATCACGAGTTCTTCCACGCGGCGACGGTGATCGCCGCGTGGTTCCACTACATCGCGATCTGGCTGGTGCTGCTCGGTTGACCGGCGCGGTGCGCGCGATCGGCGCGACCCGGCCTTCTATGCTCGATATTCGTGTCACCCGTCAGCGCAGCTCGTGATACCCGGGTGTTTCGGCGCTCCGGGTTCTGGCGTGCGCGATGAATCACCTGGTCCGCTGGGCGCTGCGCAGCTACTGGGGACTCGCGCTGGTCGTCATCACGGCCAACCTGGTCGGCCTCGGCGCTATCTTCCTCATCGCCTGGGCGGACGGTGTCTTCAGCCGGGTCGGGCCGAACTGGCGGGAAGCGGCATCGCTGCTCGCCATCTATCCGGCGATCGCCGTGCTTTTCGGCATCTGGATGGCCATCTACGACCGGCGCCGATATCTCCGATGGCTCGACGAGGGTCGCGAACCGACACCGGAGGAAGCGCGCCGCCTGATCGCGCTACCGGCGGCGATCACGGTGCGCGCGATCGTGCTGTGGATACCCGGCATCGCCTTGACGGTGTGGCTGGTCGACCGGTACACCGACTACGACAACCACGCGGTGGTGATCGCCGGATTCGCGCTCGGCGCCCTGGAATCGGCGGGCGCTACCTATCTGATCCTCGACCGGCTGATCCGTCCCACCGTCCCGATCATCGCGGCGGTGCTCGGGCCCACCGTGCATCCGAGTTCAACCGTGCTCGTGCGCGTGCTCGTGACCTGGGCGGTGTCGAGCGCGCTGCCGGGGCTGATCATCATCGTCGTGCTCAGC
>NZ_JBHXMY010000447.1:0-5013 GCF_042720195.1 Nocardia sp. NPDC058497
GACTCTTTGGGGCCCGCCGCTGCGCCCCCGACACCGGGGGAGGGCGGCGGCCTGACTTGCCCCCCCCCCACCGGGCGCGGGCGCCCTTACCCCCGCGGGGGTCTCCGCCCATCGTCCAGATAGTGCTGTTTGTCGACCGTGGTCTGGGCCCGCACCGCGGCCTGCCGCACGGGCTGATCGGCGAAGTCGGGTGCCTTGGCCCAGGTCGGGGACATGATTACACGCCCGCTTCGGCTTCTTCGGCCTCGCGCTTGAGACGCAGGTTCTCCGCCACCTCGGCCTCCCATGCCTCGTTCGCCTTGTCGGTGTCGACCTCGAATTCGAAGCGCTGGGTCATCTTCTCGGTGACATCAGCGGCGTCGACGTAGAACTGCTCGTACCAGCGGCGCAGCTGGTAGACCGGGCCGTCCTCCTCACACAGCAGCGGGTTGTCGACCTTGGACTTGTGCTTCCAGATCTCGACATCCTGCAGAAAGCCGTCACCGAAGAAGTCGGTCATCGACTGGGCCAGCTTCTCCGCGGTCGCCGCGTCGATGCCCTTGGGCTTCTCCACCGCCAAGCCGTATTGCAGCACGAACGAGTCGTGATCGATCGGGTAGTGGCAGTTGATCAGCACCACCTTGATCTCGTACCCGCCGTAGATGTTGGTCAGCGGATTGACCATGTAGGACGGTCCGAAATACGACGCTTCCGACTTCAACAGGGTCTCGCCGCCGTACTTGGCCGCCATGCCGACGTCGGGACGGCCCTTGGTCTCGAGGAACTGCGTCGCCACCTGACCCTCGAAGACGTTCTTGAAGTACGTCGGGAAGGCGTAGTGGATGTAGAAGAAGTGCGCCATGTCCACGACGTTGTCGATGATCTCGCGGCAGTTGGCGCCCTCGATGCGCATCGTGTTCCACGTCCACTCGGTCCAACCGCTGTCATGGACCTCGGTCGGGTTGCCCTCGGCGTCGGTGTACGGGCCCTCGATATGCGGGATCGTGACATCGGCGGGCGGTTCGTTGCCCTCGTGGTCGTGCCAGATGAACAGCTGACCGTTGCGCTCGAGCGTGGTCCATCTCCTGGTGCGGGCCAGCGGCGGAACGCGGCGCGCGTAGGGAATCGACGTGCACTTACCGCTGGCGCCCCAGCGCCAGTCGTGGAACGGGCAGGCGATGTCGTCGCCCTTCACCGTTCCCATCGTCAGATCGCCGCCCATATGCCTGCAATAGCCGTCGAGCACACGGATCTCGTCGTTGGTGTCGGTCCATACCACGAGCTTGGTCCCGAAGATCTCGACCGCGTGCGGCTTGCCGTCGCGGAAGGTCTTCGCCAGGCCGACGCAATGCCAGCCGCGCGCAAACCTGGTCGGCGCTGCGCCGACATCGAGTTCCCTCACCTTGGGGTTGACTGCCATCCCGAACCCTCCTTGTTCACTAGAACACGTTACAAAATGAGGCCGCTTCACGCCAGCTGTCCAGCAAAGTTCACTGTTGGACTCTGTTATATCCGAGGTAGGGAGATCTTCTCGACAGAAACGAGAACCTGTTCTAATCTCAGAGTCGACACAGAACCGGTTGTCGATCCGACAAGGCAGGAGCGGGCTCCGAAATGACGCAAGAAGTGATTGAACGGGTCGAGGCACTGCTGCCGACACTGCGTGAACGCGCGCAGGAGGCCGAGGACCTGCGCCGCATTCCCGACGAATCCATGAAGGCGCTGCAGGAGACAGGCTTCTTCCGGCTGCTCCAGCCCAAGCAGTGGGGCGGCCACGCCGCCGACCCGGTCGTCTTCTACGACACCGTGCGCAAGATCGCCAGCGCCTGCGGGTCCACCGGCTGGGTGGCGGGCATCATCGGCGTGCACAACTGGCACCTCGCGCTGTTCGATCAGCAGGCCCAGGAAGACGTCTGGGGCGAGGACACCGACGTGCGGATCTCGTCGTCCTACGCCCC
This sequence comes from Nocardia sp. NPDC058497, assembly GCF_042720195.1. Lineage (NCBI taxonomy): Bacteria > Bacillati > Actinomycetota > Actinomycetes > Mycobacteriales > Nocardiaceae > Nocardia > Nocardia sp. NPDC058497. Next base: position 1,938 of record NZ_JBHXMY010000447.1, read on the forward strand.
GATGGGCGCGGGCCAGGCGGTCGACGGCGGCTACATCGTGCGCGGCTCGTGGGCCTGGTCCTCGGGTTCCGATCACGCGACCTGGGCCGTCCTGGGCGGTCCGGTGATCAAGAACGGCAAGCCGGTCGACTTCGGCAGCTTCCTGATCCCGCGCTCGGACTACCGCATCGATGACGTCTGGAACGTCGTCGGCCTGCGCGGCACCGGCTCCAACACCGTGGTCGTCGAGGATGTCTTCGTCCCGGCGCACCGCTTCCTGAGCTTCCGCGCGATGAGCGAGGGCCGCGCGCCCGGCCTCGAGCAGAACACCGACGCCGTCTTCAAGATGCCGTGGGGCACCATCCACCCCACCACCATCTCCACGCCGATCGTCGGCATGGGCTACGGCGCCTACGAGGCGCACGTCGAGCACCAGGGCAAGCGCGTGCGCGCGGCCTTCGCCGGCGAGAACGCCAAGGACGATCCGTTCGCCAAGGTGCGCGTCGCCGAGGCGGCCAGCGACATCGACGCCGCGTGGCGTCAGCTCTCGGGCAATGTCGCCGAGGAGTACGCGCTGCTGGTGGCGGGCGAGGAGGTGCCGTTCGATCTGCGCGTGCGCGCCCGTCGCGACCAGGTGCGCGCGACCGGCCGGGTGATCGCCTCGATCGACAAGCTCTTCGAGTCCTCGGGCGCGACCGCCCTGGCAAACGGCACGCCGCTGCAGCGCTTCTGGCGTGACGCGCACGCGGGCCGGGTGCACGCGGCCAACGATCCCGAGCGCGCCTACGTCATGTACGGCACGCACGAGTTCGGCCTGCCCGTCACCGACGCCATGGTGTAGCCGATGACTCAGACCGCTGAAATCACCTACGAATCGACCTCCCGCTACGCGCAGGTCACCCCCGAGCTGAAGCTGCACTACCACGAGGCGGGCGTCGGCAACGGTCCCACGATCGTGCTGCTGCACGGCGGCGGGCCCGGCGCCTCGGCGTGGTCGAACTTCGCCCGCAATATCCCGGTGCTGGCCGAGAACTTCCACGTGATCGCGCTCGACCAGCCCGGTTTCGGCAAGTCCGACAAGCCGGTCGACCACCCGCAGTACTTCGTGCACGCGTCCACCGCGCTGCTCGCGCTGCTGGACCACCTGCAGATCACCGATCGGGTGCACCTGCTCGGCAACTCGCTCGGCGGCGGCACCTCGGTGCGCTTCGCCCTGGACAACCCCAAGCGCGCGGGCAAGCTCGTGCTGATGGGCCCGGGCGGGCTGAGCACCAACCTGTTCGCGCCCGACCCGACCGAGGGCGTCAAGCTGCTCTCGGCGTTCAGCTACGCGCCGACCAGGGAGAACCTGGAGAAGTTCCTGCGGATCATGGTCTTCGACCAGTCGCTGATCACCGAGGAACTGATCGACGAGCGGTTCGCCCTGGCGAGCACGCCCGAATCGCTGGCCGCCGTGCGCGCGATGGGCAAGTCCTTCGCGGGCGCCGACTTCGAGAAGGGCATGCTGTGGCGTGACGCGTACAAGCTGCGTCAGCCCGTACTGCTCATCTGGGGCCGCGAGGACCGGGTGAACCCGCTCGACGGCGCGCTGGTGGCCACCAAGGTCATCCCGCGCGTGCAGCTGCACGTGTTCGGTGGCTGCGGGCACTGGGCGCAGCTGGAGAAGTTCGACGAATTCAACCGGCTCACGGTCGATTTCCTCGAGGAGAAGCAATGAGTATTCGCGCTCTGGGCTACATGCGCATCGAGGCCACCGACATGGCGGCCTGGCGCGAGTACGGCCTCAAGGTGCTCGGCATGATGGAGGGCACCGGGCTCAACCCCGACGCGCTCTACCTGCGCATGGACGATTTCGCCGCGCGACTGGTGATCGTCCCCGGTGAGCAGGACCGGCTGCTGGTCTCGGGCTGGGAGGTCACCGACGCCCCCGGCCTGCAGCAGCTGCGCGAGACCCTGGACAAGGCCGGGGTCGCCTTCACCGAGGGCACCAAGGAGGAGCTGGGTGAGCGCCGCGTCGAGGGCATGATCCGGTTCCAGGATCCGTCCGGGAACACCCTCGAGGCGTTCTACGGCGCGCAGTACCTGGGCCGCCGCTTCGTGAGCCCCTACGGCCACAAGTTCGTCACCGCCGAGCAGGGTCTGGGCCACGTGGTGCTGACCTGCACCGACGATGCGGCGGCGCAGGCCTTCTACCAGGACGTCCTCGGCTTCCGGCTGCGCGACTCCATGCGGCTGCCGCCGCAGATGGTGGGCCGTCCCGCCGACGGCGACCCGGCCTGGCTGCGCTTCTACGGCTGCAACCCGCGTCATCACGCGCTGGCGTTCCTGCCGCTGCCGAATCCGACCGGCATCGTGCACCTCATGGTCGAGGTGGAGAACTCCGACGACGTCGGCCTCTGCCTGGACCGCGCCTACCGCAAGAAGGTGAAGATGTCGGCCACCCTCGGCCGGCACATCAACGACAAGATGCTGTCCTTCTACATGAAGACTCCCGGCGGATTCGATATCGAATTCGGATGTGAGGGACTGGAAGTCGACGACGACGACTGGATCGCGCGCGAATCGACCGCGGTCAGCCTGTGGGGTCACGACTTCACCGTCGGATTCAAGCAGCAATAGGAATGGCGGCGAGGGACATGACCGAACAGATACCGGCGATCGACGGCCGGCAATTTCGTAATGTGCTGGGGCAGTTCTGCACCGGCATCACCGTGATCACCGCGCTCGACCCGGCGGATGAGCCGATCGGCTTCGCCTGCCAGTCCTTCGCCGCCCTCTCCCTCGACCCGCCGCTGGTGCTGTTCTGCCCCACCAAGGGGTCGCGCTCGTGGGCGGCGATCGAGGCGGCGGGCAAGTTCTGCGTGAACGTGCTCGCCGAGGAACAGCAGCCGACGTGCGCGCGCTTCGGCTCCCGCGAGACCGACAAGTTCGCCGGAGTCTCCTGGCACACCTCGGAATTGGGTGTGCCAGTGCTCGACGATTCGCTGGCCACCATCGAATGCACCGTCGACACCGGCGGCGACGGCGGTGACCACAACAAAGGCCAGTGACTTTATAACCACTCACACAGCCCCCGAAAAAAAAAGGTTTTTAAGAG
>NZ_JBHXMY010000448.1:0-5012 GCF_042720195.1 Nocardia sp. NPDC058497
GGGGGGGCCCCCGGGCGCCACTCGCGCTTGGGCGCGCCCACGCGCGCCGGCGCGTCGGGGGGGGGGCGACACGGTCGTCGCCGTCGCCCGCCGCACCACGGCCCTGGACGATCTGGTCGCCGCGCACCCCGATCAGCTCGAGACCATCGCCCTCGATGTCACCGACACCGCGCGCATCGTCGAGGTGGTCGCCGATGTGGTGGCCCGGCACGGGCGCATCGACGTCCTGGTCAACAACGCGGGCCGCACCCACGTCGGCGCGGTCGAGGAGACCACCGATGCCGAATTGCGCGGACTGTTCGACCTGCATGTCTTCGGCCCCGCCGCCCTCACCCGCGCGGTGCTGCCGCACATGCGCGCCCAGCGCAGCGGCGCGATCGTGATGATGAGCAGCGTCGGCGGGCAGTTGTCGTTCGCGGGCTTCTCCGCCTACAGCGCGACGAAATTCGCGCTGGAGGGCCTGTCGGAGGCACTGGCCGAGGAGGTGGAGCCCTTCGGCATCAAGGTGCTGATCGTCGAACCGGGCGCCTTCCGCACCGGCCTGTTCGGTCCAGGCGCGGCCGCGTTCAGCGCCGAGAGCGACCTCTACGCCGACATCGTCGGCCCGACCCGCCGCATGGTCGAGGGCGGCAACGGCACCCAGCCCGGTGATCCGGCCAAGGCCGCGACCGCCATCCGCACCGCCCTGGCCGCCGACAAGCCCCCGCAGCGCCTGCCGCTCGGCGCCGACTCGGTCGACGCCGTACTCGCCCACCTGGATGCGGTCCGCGGCGACGTCCTCGCCTGGGAATCCCTCACCCGCGCCACCGATTTCGACGACGAACAACGGTGATAGAGCTGTACTTCACCCAGCCCGGCGAACCCGTGCGGATCGCCGACAGGTGGTGCTGACCCGCCGCGCCCAGCCGACACGGGCCGGACCACCGCGGTCCGGCCCGTTCGCGTCATGCCGGGATCGGATCTTCTTGCGACGCCGACGAACTGCGCGCCGCAACGCGTCCCGCCACCTCCCGGACGATCAGATAGATCGGAAGTGCGATGGGCGACAACAGGATCGTGCCGATCAGCAGCGGCGCCATCAGCAGGGGATGGATGCCGCGGTCGCGGCTGTCGAGGTAGATCCAGCGGCCGAGGAACAGGTCCCAGGCGATGATCTGAGCCCAGAGTGCCGTCAGGACGGCAGGGTCGGCGACGGCGTCGGTGATCGCGGCCAGGGACGGGGAGGTCACCAGGGACCACATCGCGCCCAGGACCGGGACGGCGACGATCGCCCAGATCACCAAGGGCACCAGCGTGATCCACGGTGAGCCGATGATGGTGCGGGTCATCCGCCAGGTGGGCGCCAGGATCATCAGCGCCCAGAACGGGACGGTGACGAAGAAGGACAGGGCGAACAGCGTGCTCATGCGGTGACTACCTTTCGGGTGCCGATCGCGGTCGCGACCGAGATCAGGGCGCCGGCGACGACGCCGGTGAGAATCGCGGCGGCGGCGGTCAGGGTGGTCTGGTCGGGGTGGATCAGCGGCTGCCCTCGCAACGCCTGCCAGGTGACCAGGGCGAGGGCCGCGGCGTAGCCGGCGGCCACGGTCACGACCAGGCCCACCCGCACGCGCAGCACCCGCAGGATCGGGATCCGCGGCACGAGGAGCACCAGCAGCGCGGCGAACAGCGGCACCGCCTGCAGGGCGTGCATGCCGAAGAAGTGCGGGATCCGGAGATCGCCCGCGGTGGTGCTCCAGCCGGTCAGCGGCATGCCAGGGGTGCCGTCGGGCGCGCCGACGGTGTGCGCGCCGACGATGTCGTCGACCCCGGATTCGCGGCCCGGCATCAGATTGCCCAGCGCCAGCCCGACCAGCGTGATCGCCAGGCCGAGCCGGATCGACCAGGTGATCGCCGCGTCACCGATCCTGATCACCGAGAGCTGGACGGCGATCACCATGGTCGCGAGGAACAGCACGATGATGGTGCTGCCCATGATGACCCACAGCACGCCGTCGAACACGGTCGTCATGTTGAAGTGGCTGCGCATGCCGCGCACCACCTGCCCGACGATGATCAGTTGCTCGATCACGCCCGCGACGACGATCACCGTCGCCATCCACCCCATGAGACGGGAGGCCTTGGGCCGCAACGACATCAGCCAGGCGAGCGCAATGCAGTAGAGCACGAACGAGATCGCGAACTTGGCCGGTTTGAACCAGGCGGTCGAGCCGGCGACGACCCGGTCGTCGACCAGCATGCCGATCACCGCGACGACGGCGAGCACGGCATTGGCGGCGGCGAAGTACAGCAGGGGCCGATGGAGCGGGGCGCGGCGGCGGGGCAACGAGTCGACGGACAGGACAGACATGCGAATCTCCCAGCTATAGATAGTTCCACTATCCGTTATAGATAGTTAGACTATCCGCAAGGCTGGTAGCCGGCAAGGGGGACGACCGAAAACGGAGGTTGCGGTGCGCATCTCGGAGTTGAGCGAACGCAGCGGGATCGCGGTGGCGACGATCAAGTACTACCTGCGCGAAGGGCTGCTCCCCGCGGGCGAACGCACCAGCCCCAACCAGGCCAGCTACGGCGAGGAGCACCTGCGCAGGCTACGGCTCGTGCGCGCGCTGACCGAGGTCGGCGGGCTGCCCATCGCCACCGTCGGTGATGTCCTCGCCGCCGTCGACTCTCCCGATCTGCCGCTGTTCAGCCTGCTCGGCGTGGTGCAGCGCAGCATAGCGACACCCGCGCCCGCGGCCGCCGACACGGAATGGGAACGCGCGTACGCGACGGTGCGCGCGGAGATGGACCGGCGCGGCTGGGACATGAAACCCAGCCCGGAAGCGATCGATACGCTCACCTCGGTCCTGGTGCGCCTGGCCCAGCTCGGCTACGCGGATTGGGCGGACACGGCCCTGCCCAGCTATTTCGACGGCGCCCGGGTGATCGCGGAGAACGATGTGGCGACCGCGGTGGCCGCGGGCGGGCGCGACGACATCGTCGACGCGGTGGTGGTGCTGACGGTGCTCGGCGACACCGCACTGGCCGCCATCCGCCGCATCGCCCAGGCGCAGGTATCACTGGAACGCCTGACGGCGAATCCCGTCGAACCCGACTGATCTCGCACGAACGGCGTGCGGGCCGGTTTCGTGTTCCAGGGCCGGGGAGTGGTCGGTGGCCGCGCCTACGCTGGGTGGCCTTGCCCCACCATCACTACAGTGTGGCGGGCTCGCCGAACACCGCTCCGCTGTCGTCGACTTCGGGTGTTCTGGTTTGCACGTAGGTGTATTGGCGGATGGTGGCCGGGCCCACGCAGTTGTCGACTTTGATGTGGAAGTCGCGGGTCACGATCCGCACGGTCTTGCCCGGGATGAGCGGCTTGCCATTCCCGATATCGACGTTGGTGATGTCGCCGGGTTGCAGTTCCAATTCCAGGAACAGACCCGGGTCCACGGCGATGGCGGGGAGAATGCCGTTGAACTCCTGGAACTGTCGCGATTCGGACTCCTGTACTTGCCCGGACTCCTGCGTATGGGACCGCACCCGCTCGCCGGAACTCGACTGCTCGACGGTGTCCGATTGCGCTTGCTCCGTCGCCTGCCGCTGCACCTGCTCCGTCGCGGAGTTCTGCTGCGGCCCCTCGAGCCCGAATTCCGTGGTGGGATCGATGCCGGGGATCGCGACATCGAGCCTGGCCGCACAGCCGACGGAGTATCCGGTCCTGAGCACTCCCTCGGCCTGCCCGTCGAGCCGTCCGTACGCGACAGTGGAGACCAACGCTTCACGGCTGGTGGGGGCTCCGTTCAACGGCGCGATTCGATAGATGACCTCGTCGTGTGTGCCGACGGTGAAACTGCCCATATCCGACTCGAAAGTCTTCTCATGCGGTGGCAGATTGACGCTATCGGCATGCGCGGTCGGCTGCGACAGTATGGCCAGCGTTGAGGCGACGTAACCCACTCTCCAGATCATTCGCGACATGACCCCGGACAATAGTGAATCCGACGGCCGTTTCCCTTCCTCGCGCGCGCGCGTGTCCCGACCGATGCGGCTTCTTTTTCGCTCGTTCATCCGGCACCGATCAACCACCGGCCGCCTTCCCGCCCCTCCACGCGCCTGGGCCCGGCCAGAAATCGCGGAGAGGCGGACCAGCTCAGAGCAGCCGGGACAGGAATGTCTTGGTGCGCTCGTGCTGCGGGTTCGCCAGCAGCTCCCGCGGCGGACCCGACTCCACGACCACACCGCCGTCCATGAACACCAGCTCGTCGGCGACCTCGCGGGCGAATCCCATCTCGTGGGTCACCACGAGCATGGTCATGCCCGAATCGGCGAGCTCGCGCATGACAGTGAGCACCTCACCGACCAGCTCGGGGTCGAGCGCCGAGGTCGGCTCGTCGAACAGCATCAGCTTGGGATCCATCGCCAGCGCCCGGGCGATGGCCACGCGCTGCTGCTGACCGCCGGAGAGCTGCGCCGGGTAGGCATTGCGCTTGGCCGAGAGCCCGACCCGTTCCAGCAGCTCCTCTGCCCTGGCGACCGCCTCGGTCTTGCGGACGCCCCGCACCTGGGTGGGCGCCTCGATCACGTTCTCCAGGGCGGTGCGATGCGGGAACAGGTTGAAATGCTGGAACACCATGCCGATGTCGCGACGCTGGATCGCGGCGTCGCGCGGATGCATCTCGTAGAGCTTGCCGTTCTTCTCCCGGTAGCCGACGAGCTCGCCGTCGACGTAGAGCCGGCCCGCGTTGACCTGCTCGAGATGGTTGATGCAGCGCAGGAATGTCGACTTGCCGGAGCCGGACGGCCCGACCAGGGTCAGCACCTTGCCCCGCTGCACCTCGAGCGAGATGCCCTTGAGCACCTGCAGCGCGCCGAAGTTCTTGCACACCCGATCGGCCAGCACCATCGGCGGTGCGGCCACTTGTGGTTCGGTCATTTCGCCTTCACCGCCGCCTGCGCCGTGGCCAGTTCCTCGAGCTGCTTGGCCGTCAGCTGCCGGGTGGCACCGCGCGAGTAGTAGCGCTCCAAGT
>NZ_JBHXMY010000449.1:0-5000 GCF_042720195.1 Nocardia sp. NPDC058497
TGTCTCACACCCCGCGGTCGAGCATAACCCCCGAGAAGATCGAAGCAGGCGAACTCGCCATCGCGTGCGTCACCTACAACCTGTCCGACGGCCGCGCCCAGCTGCACCGCGTCATCGGGGACATCGGCGAACTCGAGTAACCGGTACGCCGCCGCGAGGAACCGACCCTCGCGGCGGTGATATCCGGACCATTCACAGAGTGCGAGGCGGAGGCGCTCTGCGACGATGTCCCCATGAGCACCGCCACCCGACCGGGTGTGATCACGACAAGCACGCTGGTTCTGCTGTCGGCCCTGTACTTCGCCCAGGGCCTGCCGTTCGGCTTCTTCACCCAGGCACTGCCCGTGGTGCTGCGCGAATCGGGCTATTCGCTGGTGGCGATCAGCGCCTCGGGTGTGCTGTTCCTGCCGTGGGCGCTGAAGTTCCTGTGGGCGCCCTACGTCGACCGCTACGGCACCCGGCGCACCTGGCTGCTGGTGCTGCAGTTGTCCGCGGCCGCGGTCGCGATGGTCCTCGCCGGTCTCGACCTGTCGTCGTCGTTGCGCTGGCTGTTCGTCGGCATCGTGGTGGTGAACCTGCTCTCGGCGACGCAGGACGTGGCCACCGACGGTCTCGCGGTACGCCTGCTGGGTCCGCGCCAGCGCGGGCTGGGCAATGGCATCCAGGTCGGCGCCTACCGCATCGGCATGATCGTCGGCGGTGGCGCACTGCTGTGGATGTTCGCCGTGTCCGGTTGGCGAATGCTGTTCCTCGCCATGGCATTACTGATCGTGCTGACCACGGTGCCGGTATGGCTGCTGCGCGAACCGGTCGCCGACCGCCCGCCGCGCCCGCATCCGGCGCACCTGCTCGGCGCCTGGTGGATTCGGCTGCGCCGCCCCGGCATCCTCACCTTCATCGCGCTGATCGGTGCCTTCAAGTTCGGCGATTCGATGGCGTCGGCGCTCACCGGCCCGTTCCTGTCCGACGCAGGTCTCGACCTCGGCCAGATCGCGGTGATCAAGGGCGTCCTCTCCTCGGCGGGCGCCCTGGCGGGCGCGGCCCTCGGTGGCTGGCTGGCCTACCGCTACGGCCGTCGCAGTGCGCTGCTGATCGGCGGTGTCACCCAGACCGCGAGCATCGCGCTGTATCTGTTCGCCGCCCTCGGCCTCGGCGGTGTCGAACTTCTCGTCACCGCCAGCCTGGCCGAGCACGTCTTCGGCGGCGCCGCCACTGTCGCTGTGTTCGCCCTCATGATGGACGCCTCGGAGCCCGACCACGCCGGCAGCGACTACACCCTGCTCGCCTGCGCCATCGTCGTCGTCCAAGGTGTGGCGGGCATGGCAGCGGGCATCGTCGGCGAGCTGGCCGGCTATCCCGCGCTGTTCACCACCAGCCTCGTCCTCTCCGGAATCGGCTGCGCCGCACTGATTCTCGGCCTGTCGCGGGGCATGGGTCCCGACAGCCTGCGCCAGACCCTCGGCTACACCCGGGGAATCGGTCAGCGCACGGCGCATCGGCAGGTGGATCTGCGAGACTGAGGAGGTGAGCGAAGCCGATGCGGGGAGCTACGTCGAGGCCGGTGAGTTCCGCCGCGACACCAACTACATCACCACGCGGATCACCGCCGACGGCCGCGACGGCTACCCCGTCGAACCCGGCCGCTACCGGCTCGTCGCGGCCAGGGCCTGTCCGTGGGCCAACCGCACCCTGATCGTGCGCAGGTTGCTCGGGCTCGAACCGGTGCTGTCGCTCGGCCTGTGCGGGCCCACCCACGACAAGCTCAGCTGGACCTTCGATCTGGACCCGGGCGAGGTCGATCCGGTGCTGGGCATCCACCGGCTGCGCGACGCCTACCTGGCCCGGTTCCCGGACTATCCGCGCGGCATCACCGTGCCCGCGGTGGTCGACATCCCGACCGGGCAGGTCGTCACCAACGACTACGCCCAGATCACCCTCGACTTCTCCACCGAATGGACCGCCTACCACCGGCCCGGCGCGCCGCAACTGTATCCCGAGCCGCTGCGCGACCGGATCGACGAGATCAACGCCGAGGTCTTCCGCGAGGTCAACAACGGTGTCTACCGCTGCGGTTTCGCCGGCGCGCAGGACGCCTACGACGCCGCCTACACCCGGCTCTTCGCCGCCCTGGACCGGCTCACCGAGCGGCTGAGGACCCAGCGCTACCTGGTCGGCGACACCATCACCGAGGCCGACGTGCGCCTGTTCACCACGCTGGCCCGCTTCGACCCCGTCTATCACGGTCATTTCAAGACCAACCGCAGCACACTCAGCGAGATGCCGGTGCTGTGGGCCTACGCCCGCGACCTGTTCCAGACCCCCGGCTTCGGCGACACCATCGATTTCGGGCAGATCAAGGAGCACTACTACGTGGTGCACCGCGACATTAACCCCACCGGAGTCGTCCCCGCTGGACCGGATCTGTCGAGCTGGCTGACCCCGCATCACCGCGAGGAACTCGGCGGACGACCCTTCGGCGCCGGCACCCCGCCGCCGCCGCCCCTGCCCGCCGAGCAGGTACCCGCGATCCGCTGATATCCGCGATTCAGCGATTCGTGTTCATCGCGGGGCCATGCGGATGGCGCCGTCGAGGCGGATGGTCTCGCCGTTGAGCATCGGGTTCTCCACGATGTGGCGGGCCAGTGCGGCGAATTCGGTCGGCTGACCCAGACGCGAGGGGTGCGGTACCTGCGCGCCGAGGGACTGCAGCGCCTCCTCGGGCAGCGTCTCGAACAGCGGTGTGCGGAACAGTCCGGGCGCGATCGTGACGACCCGGATCTTGAAACTCGCCAGGTCACGCGCGACCGGCAGGGTCAGACCGACGATCCCACCCTTGGACGCGGAGTAGGCGGCCTGGCCGATCTGGCCGTCGAACGCGGCAACGGAGGCGGTGTTGACGATGACGCCACGCTCCTCACCGACCGGGTCGGTGCCCGACATGCGTTCGGCGGCCAGCCGGATCACGTTGAACGTGCCGACGAGATTGACGTTGATCACCTTGGTGAAATCGGCGAGCGGGAACGCGCCCTTCTTGCCGACCGTCTTGACCGCGTTGCCGATGCCGGCGCAGTTCACCGCGATCCGCAGCGGCGCCAGCGATTCGGCGACGTCGAGCGCGGCGGACACCGCCGATTCGTCGGTCACGTCCGCCGCCGCGAAGGCCGCGCCGTCGCCCAGTTCCTTCGCGATGGCCGCGCCGTTGGACGACGGGAGGTCGACGATCACGACCTTCGCGCCCTGGGTGTGCAGTTCCCGCACGGTCGCCAAGCCGAGACCCGATGCGCCGCCGGTGACGATCGCCGACGAGTTGACGAAATCCATATTCTCTCTCCTGTTCGGTACGACTCGACGCAATATTGACACACTTCGCCAAAACTGTTTGGCTTTCGTGGTGACCAAGCCAGCTCCCCGCCGTCCCGGTCGCCCCTCCGTGCTGGACGCCCGGGCCGTGTCCGTGGGTGCGCTGAGCCTGTGGACCGAACACGGTTTCGCCACCACCAACTGGAACGACCTGGCTCAGGCCACGGGGGTCAGTACCCGAACCCTGCTGCGGCACTTTTCGTCCCGGGCCGAGATCGCGTGGCTGGGTGTCGCGCCGGCGACGGACAGACTGCGAGCCGCGCTGACCGGCGTCGCCGACGACAAGCCGCCCGCGGTCGTGATCCGGACGGCGATCGTCGAATCGGTGTCGAGGGATCCGCGCATCCACGAGCTCGCGCCGGACTGGTTACGCCTGATCTCGTCAGAGCCCGAGCTCGCGGCGGCCGCGCCCCGTGTCTATCAGCCCTGGATCGACACACTGTCGGACTATCTCGCCCGGCGGTACCCCGGCTCCCCCGACCCCATCTGCCGCGCGCTTGCGACCGCTTACCAGAGCGCCACCCTGGCTGCCCTGATCGAGTGGGCCGAGGACGGCGCGGACGGTGACTGCACCGACTCGGTCGATCGAATGCTGCGCTGGATGGATGTTCATCTTCCGGCGACCGAACCAGGCTGAGCGGCTCCGCGGCAGCGCAAACCCGGTCAGCTCGGCGCGGAGTCGTTCTCGTCGCGGATCTCGGCCAAGGCAGCGAGCTGATCGCAGTAATGGTCGGCCGAGGTCGCGGTCAGTGCGGCACCGACCACCGTCGCGCCCGCGCGTGTCGCAGCCCCGAGCTTCGCCCTGGTCCCGGCGGGGTTTCCGAGTGGATCCAGCGATCCGGCCGAGAGAACAACCTCGAAACCGGCGGGCGGCTGTCTGCGGTCGAGCAGCGCGCCGATCTGGTCGAAGGTCAATCCGAACGGGATCCAGCCGTCGGCGAGTTCCACCGCGCGCCGCAATGATCGGGCCGAGCGGCCGCCGATCCACAGCGGCACGGTGTCCTGGACAGCATGCGGCTCGACCACCATGTCCGAGAACCGGTGATAGCGGCCCTCGTGGTGCGGTACCCGCTGCGACATCGCCGCACGCACGGCGATCAAGGCGGCGTCACCCCGCGCACCTCGGTCGGCGAATGGGACGTCGAGGAGCTCGAATTCCTCCTGGAGCGAGCCGACACCCAGCCCCAGGATCAGCCGGCCATCGCTGACCATGTCGAGAGTGCCGTAGCGCTTGGCGATTTCGAGCGGATGGTGGTAGCCGAGCACGAGGACCTTGGTGGCCAGCCGGATCCGTTCGGTGCGGGCCGCCAGATAGCCGAGGGTGGCGAGCGGATCCCAGTACGTCGCACCGCGCACTTCGGCGACGGAGGCAGGCACAGCGACGTGTTCGCTGCAGGTGAGGTGATGGAAACCGAGCCGGTCCGCGGTGACCGCGATCTGTGCGAGTTCGGCGATGCCCGCCGATTCCTCCCACGAGCTGTGCGCGCCCGGCACCCGGGTGACCACCGGGGTGTCGATCCCGATCCTCATCCGGCCCCCCCCCGGTCACCGGGCGGTGGGCGCCGTTTCGTGGCTCTCGCCCCCGCCCCCCGCCGCACTTGGGCCCCGGCGGGGGCGCCGGGGTTGTCGGGGGCCGCCCC
>NZ_JBHXMY010000450.1:0-4980 GCF_042720195.1 Nocardia sp. NPDC058497
GAGGACCGCAACTGCGATATCATATACCGGTACCCACCGTGCTGTTCGACGCCGTCGAAACCGGCGTCGATTGCCCGGCGCGCCGTCTCGGCGTAGGCCGCGACCTGCTCGGGGATCTCGGCGATATCCAGGGCGCGGGGGACGGGCACAGGCTGTGGCCCGGTGGGGGTGAACACTTCGCCGGTCGCGGCCACGGCGGACGGGCCGACCGGCCGCAGTCCGGTGGTGTCCGGGTGGGAGACCCGGCCGCCGTGCATGAGCTGCGCGAAGATGCGCCCACCGTTGACGTGCACGGCATCGGTCACCTGCCGCCACGCCGCGACCTGTTCGCCGGTGTGCAGTCCGGGGGTGCCCGGATTGGATTGCCCCACCGGGTTCGGGTGCGTTCCCTCGCTCACGATCAAGCCAGCGGTCGCCCGCTGGGCGTAGTAACTGGCCATGGATGGGGTGGCCAGGCCGCCCGCGGCGGCGCGGACTCTGCTCATCGGGGCCATCACCACGCGGTTGGGTAGTACCAGGTCACCGAGCCGAGAGCGCTCGAATAGGGATGCCATGTCGCTTCTCCAGGTAGTCCGAGTCGCCGGGGCACCGGCGATAGACCTACGCTAAAAGCTGACATGGATGTGAGAAGCAACCGTCTGTGTCGCGGATCACGAGGAGGACGGCTGTGCGGATCGGGGAGTTGTCCACGCACACGGGAGTCAGTGTCCGGTCGCTGCGCTACTACGAGGAACAGGGGCTGCTGGCCAGCACCCGAAGCCCCAGTGGCCAACGGCACTACACCCTCGACCACGTCGACCGGGTGCTGCTGCTGCGCCGGCTGTATGCGGCCGGGTTGTCCAGCCGTACGATCTCCCAGCTGGTGTGCTGTGTCGACGCCCCCAGCGAGCAGAATTCGGAGATCGCCCTCGAGCGGATGGCGCAGGAACGCGACCGGCTGACCGAGCACATCGCCGAACTCACCCGCGCCCGCGACGCCCTCGACGAACTCATCGACGACAACCGCGCGCATCACCCGCCCGCTCCGGCGGAACCCCGAGCGGATGTGGTGATGCGCGCCCGATGCGACGCCACCCGGCTCGCGGCGTCCGGCTGAGCAAAGAAAGGCTGCCGCGGTGGAGGCGTTTGGTGCTCTGGCTGAAGACACAGACGTCCTGGGAGCCCCTTATCACGCGGAAAGCGTCACTGCGGGTGGACAATTCACCGATCAGGTTCGATGGCTCCCGGTCGTAGGGGTTCTTCCCTGCCTCGGTGCGCAGCGCGCCAACGGCCAAGCGGGCCATACGTTCCCAGTCGATGTAGAACCGCCTCGAGAGTCAGGTGACTCAGATGGATTCTGATGAAAGACCCAGCACGAGGCGCAAAAGGCGACAGTTCACTCCGGAACAGTTGGCCAGATTCGCGAAGCTTAGCAACGGTTCCCGGGAACTTCTGGAACGGTTCGCGGACCGCCTTGGGCCTGAAATGCTGGCTGATTACCGATCTTTCAGCGATGTCGGTGAGTGGACCTTGTTGGTCGATAATCTGTGTGCCAGTCTTGTGAAGCGTCAAATTTTGGTTAGCCCGGCCGAGCGTGATGCCTTGGCTGAGCTGCTGGCATTGTTCGGGGACCCTAAAGACAGTACGGATATGTTTTACACAGATGATTATGAGCGGGTGTTAGCGGACCTGAATATATCCCCCAAAATTGATGTAAATGGCGAACACGTTTGAATCAGTCGGTAAGGCCGTCGGCGGCCGCGGTGAGTCGGCGGGCCAGGGCGCGAACGGCGTCGTTGAGTGTGTCGGGGTGCTCGATGATGAACGGGCGGTTCAGGCCGGCGAGCAGGGCGGGAATCCAGTCGAGTTGTTCGGCGCGGATTCGGATCCGGACCCACGGGTTGGTGTCAGTGGGCTGCGAGTCGATCTCATGCACGGTCGCGATCGTCGCAGGGAGCAGCGGGCGGACCTGGGTGAGTGTGCCCTGGACTCGGATCGATACCTCGTGCCGATAGGGCGCGTTGGCCAATGCGGACAGCAGATGAGCGGCTGGCTCGAATTCGGTGGGCGGAGCGAACGTTCCGGGCTGTGTGCTCACCGCGGTGATGCGGTCCAGCCGGAACTGGCGTAGTTCGTCGCTGTTGCTGTCCATCCCTGTCAGATACCACCGGCCGGAGTGGTCGACGAGCCCGTAGGGGTGCACGGTCCGTTGGCTGGACCGCCCGTTTCGGTCGGTGTACCCGATTGCGACCGGTCGGTGCTCGCGGGTCGCCTCGGCGAGCCGGAGCAGGACAGCGGTCTCGACAGCCACTTCCGGGCGCGCGTCGGCGGTGAATTCGACGGTGTTGATCAGTGCGTCCAGCCGGGCCGTCAGACGTGCGGGTAGGACGCGGCGGAGTTTGGCCGTCGCGCTGTCGGCTGCGTGGGCGGCCGCTGTCGGCCGGTCGGCGCCGCGTCTGGTGAGGAGCCCGAGTAACACGGCCACCGCCTCGTCGTCGGTCAGCATCAGCGGTGGCATTCGGTATCCGGGAGCGAGCCGGTAGCCCCCGTAGCGGCCCCGCACCGATCGGACCGGGATATCCAGGTCGGTGAGATGTGTGACGTATCGCCTGACGGTGCGTTCATCGACGCCGAGCCGTCCGGCGAGTTCGCCGACGGTATGAGTACCGCCGGTCTGCAACAGCTCGAGCAGGGCCAGCACTCGGGCGGTGGGGCGCGTCATCGGGAAATTCTCGCATCCATACCGGGCGGAAACTGTCCGGTATCGACTCTACCGTGGCGTGCGGCGGTGGAACCTCCGCCTCATCCGACAGCAGGAGCACACAATGAAGCTCGTCTCGATCCGTCTGATCACTGACGACATCCAGCGGCTGGTCAGTTTCTATCACCACGTGACCGGCGTCGAAGCACACTGGGCTACACCGGATTTCGCCGAAATCGTCACACCGGTCGGCACCCTCGCGATCGGAAGCACCCGCACCGTGGCGCTGTTCGGTGCGGGCAGCGCGCACCCAGCCGACAATCACACCGCGATCATCGAATTCCTGGTCCCCGACGTCGATGCCGATTACCGGCGGTTGCGGGATACGGTCGAGGATTTCGTCAACGAGCCCACGACGATGCCGTGGGGGAACCGGTCGTTGCTGTTTCGCGATCCCGACGGCAACCTGATCAACCTCTTCACCCCGGTCACCGCGCAGGCCGCCGCGAAGTTCGCCGGTTGATATCCGCTCATCGGCATTTCAAGATGCTTATACCGACTTGGTGGTAGCAATGTGGTCGAAGACTGATCTGAGGACATCCGTCCGCGCCGGACCCCGTGTCCCGGGTCCGCGGACCGATGTTGGCGGTTCGACCACTGCCAAACCGATCAACCACGATCCGCGCTCTCACAGCGCCGAATCGTGGGGCTGCTGTAGGGAGTAGGGAGAGGTGACATCGTCGTCTCCCTCCCTGTCGCGGGCATTTGGGGAGTGCGTAACCGACATCTCACCCCGGCGAGCGTGGCGACCTCACCCCGGCGCAGTCCGGGCACCCGCCGCTGACCGTATGTCGGCAGCCCCGCCGGCCCGGGCGTTATCCGCTCGCGTCGGGAGCGGAGAAACGCGCTGACTGCGTCCCGGTTGTTCATGAGGACAGCGTAGGCAGCCCGCGCGGCGGGTGGGGGACTCTTCCAGGACCCCTCACAGCGGAAACTCCCCCGTCATGGCCGTTTCCCGTTGCATGGTGCATGCCCTGGTCCTCCGGGGCCCGGCCGGCATCAGCCGCCGAATCCGCCGTCGATGTTCAAGCTGGCGCCGGTGATGTAGGCCGCTTCGGGCCCGGCGAGGAAGGAAACGAAAGCGCCGACCTCCGCCGCGGTCCCGAATCGGTCAACCGCCATCACGCCGAGCATCGCCGACGCGGCTGGGCCATCGGCAGGGTTGGCGTCGGTGTCGACCGGGCCTGGCTGCACGTTGTTGATAGTGATTCCGCGCGGGGCGAGCTCGCGGGCGAGTCCACGGGTCAGGCTGGACAGTGCGCCTTTGGTCATGGCATAGATCGACCCGCCGGAGAAAGGCATGCGGTCGGCGTTGATGCTGCCGATGTTGACGATTCGCCCACCCTCGCCCAAGTGTGCCAGCGATTCCCGGATTGCGACGATCGCCGACCGCACGTTGACCGTCAGCATCGCGTCGATCTGAGCCATCGTCAGGTCGGTGATCTCGGTGAAACTGCCGACACCGGCATTGTTGACCAGGATGTCGAGGCCGCCGAACCGGTCGACGGTGTGCGCGACCGCGGACACCACATCCTCTTCGGCCAGGCTGTCTGCGCGGATCGCGTGTGCGACGCCTCCTGCCGCGGCCACGGCGGCGGCCACGTCGTGCACGCGTTCCTTGGAGTTCGCGTAGGTGAATGCCACCTGTGCCCCGTCGGCGGCCAATCGGGCGACGATGCCCGCGCCGACGCCCCTGGATCCGCCTGTCACCAGAGCGGTCTTGCCTGCGAGTGGTCCTGTCACCAAGACGAGCCGCCTCTGCAATTTTTGAGGAATCACTCCATAACTCGATACCAAGGATGACGCACATGCCGAGCAGACCGCTCGTGCGTTGATCGCCGTCATGCAGGGAATCGATTCCTGCACAAGTCAGGCATCGGTGAGGACGAGGTGCGTCGCGCCAAGACCGCCGTGTTGCAGCTGATCGAACGCGCCGTCACGCGCTGACGACTCACACCCGCCGATGCCACCATCCACAGGGAAGGCACCAATGACAACGATTGGCATCATCGGCGCGGGCGAGGTCGGTAGCCAGATCGCCCGTGCGGCCATCGCGACCGGCTACGACGTCGTCATCGCCAACTCGCGCGGACCCGAGACCCTCCGTGACTTGATTGCTGAACTCGGCCCATCAGCGCGGGCAGCGTCTGCGGCCGAGGCTGCGGCAGCCGGTGAATTCGCAGTGGTGGCCGTCCCGCTCGAGCTGATCAAACACATGCCTGTCGACCCGCGCGCGGGTA
>NZ_JBHXMY010000451.1:0-4969 GCF_042720195.1 Nocardia sp. NPDC058497
AACCGACTCCGCACCGGGTCGACGGGCTGACCGCCAGATCGATCCCCCAGGGCGCCCGCGGCCTCGTCATCGGCTGCGGCTACGGCACCGATGCCGAATTCGTTGCCGCCCAGGGCATTCGAACCACCGCCTTCGACATCTCCCCCACCGCGATCCGCGGCGCCCGAACCCGCTTCCCGCAATCCCCGGTCACCTACAAGGTCGCCGACCTGCTCCACCCACCCGCCGCCTGGCTCGGCGCCTTCGACCTGGTCATCGAGTCGATCACGGTCCAATCGCTACCACCCGAGGTCCGCCGCTCCGCCATCACGAGCATCCAGAACCTCCTCGCCCCCGACGCCACCCTCCTGGTCATCGCCGACATTGCCACCGCCCCGGCCGCCGGCCCGCCGTGGCCGCTCACCGCCGCCGACATCGATGCCTTCGCGGCCCCCGACCTCACCCCGATCCGCATCGAAAGCCTCCCCCGCCCCGACGCACCCAGCCGCCACCGCTGGCGCGCCGAATTCCACCGCCCGCAGGCTCCCGGTACCACTGCCTGACCGAATACCGCACCCACACTTCGGATTCCCTACTGCGAAGGCGTTGCACCCGGGCGGGTTGCCGGCGTCCTGACTCCCCGCCATCCCGTCCAGTCCAGGACAAGTCCGGCTACCAGCCGATCGCGGCCGGCACTCACTTGGTGTGTGCCGCAGCGATTTCGGCAGGCCGCCGCCACGCCGGGATCTGCAGGTAGGTCGCCGCGCGCAGCACCCATTCCACCGGACCGTACGGGTGCCCGCGCAACCACCACGCGCTGATCGCGAGCTGGGCGGCGAAGGTGACCAGCCCAATGGCGACGACACCGAGCGGCGGGACCTTGTCGGCCAGGGCGAACCCGTACCCGGTGTAGACGACCATGAGCACGATCGACTGGCCGATGTAGTTCGAGGCCGCCATCCGGCCCGCCGGGGCGAGCAGGGCGGCGAAGCGGACGGTGCGGGCCGACTGGGCGAGCCGGACGACGACGGCGACGTAGGCGAAGGTCATGGCCGGGGCGACGAGGTACTGCAGGCCGTGGATCAGGGCGGGCGCGTTCCACCAGTTCATGATGTCGGCGAAGGTCAGCGCGGAGATCGGCAGGCCGAGCCCGAAGCCGATGACCATCGCACGGGTGGACCAGCGGCGCTGGGTGTCCGGATCTTCGAACAGGTTCCGCTTGCCCGCCGCCATGCCGAGCAGGAACATGGCCAGGCTCGGGATGCCCTGGGCGAACCAGATGAACAGCAGGAACAGCGGCGCGATGGACGTCTGCGCGGCGAACGTGCTCGCGAAGCCGCCCGTGTAGTCGGCGGACAGTTTCGGCAGGTCCAGGAACTCGCCCAGTCCGAGAATGCTCGTCTCACCGGGCAGGAAACTCCACACCGACCACACCGAGTACAGCACCACCGCGGTGATCACCGCGGTGCGCGGCCGCAGCTTGCGCAGCAGGATCAGGTGCAGGCACAGGAACGCGTACAGCGTGAGGATGTCGCCGATCCACAGCAAATACACGTGCACGAGCCCGATCGCCATCAGCGCGGCGCAGCGGCGCAGCAACCGCCGGGCCGGTGCGGCGCCCGCCCGTTCGGCGGCCGCGATCTGGAGGGTGAACGAGTAGCCGAAAAGGAACGCGAACAGCAGGTAGAACCGGCCGGTGAACAGCCCGTCGACGGTGGCGCGCACCAGCTGATCGACGGTGCCGTCGAACAGCGACACCGGTTTGTCCTTGGTGCCGACCGCCGACCACAGGGTCGTCGCCACGATCACGTTGGTGATCAGGATCCCGAACAGGGCGAACCCGCGCAGGATGTCGACCTCGGCGATCCGCCGACCGGAAGCCGCTGCGGGCGAACGTGTTCCGAGTGCCTCTGCCATGGGGTGAGCGTAGGCCTACCGGCAGGTCCACTTCGTCCACCGCGCGGGCTATTTCCCTGTGATGCCGCCGTCCACACTCATCAACCCTGCGGCGTATTGACTTCCCGTCGCCGGGCTGGGCCGGCGTCTGCCACCTAGACTTCGGGCATGTCTCACCCCGCCCCTGATGTGCTGACCGCCGTCGAAACCCTGCATGCCGACCTGGCGCGGTGGCTGGGCACGGCCGCCCCCACCGAGGTCTTCGACCGCTTCGCCGCCGCCCAGCATCCGGCATTCACCATGGTCACCACCGCGGGCGAGGTGGTCGCCAGGGACGACCTGCTGACCGGCCTGCGCGGCGCCCGCAATGCGCAACCGGGCCTGACGATCGAGATCACCGAAGTCGACACCCTCCTCGACGACGGCACCACGGTGGTGATCCGCTTCCTCGAACGCCACCTCCTCGGCGACACCGCCACCGCCCGCCGGGTCACCGCCGTCCTCGTCACCGACGGCCCCGACGGGCTGCGCTGGCACACGGTGCACGAGACGCCCCTGGCCTGACCGGTCCCGCTCGGCCGCGGTGCGACAATGTGACCAGGCTCGTGCAGGACTCGCAACCACCACGGAGGCGGACATGCAGGCAGTTGTCATCGACCGGTTCGGCGAACCGAAGGACGTGCTCACCGCGCAGGAGGTGCCGCCGCCCGCGCCGGGGCCGGGTGAGGTGCGGATCGCGATGACACTGTCACCGATCCACAACCACGACCTCGCCATCGTCCGCGGCGTCTACGGCTACCGGCCGCCGCTGCCCGCGATCCCCGGCACCGAGGCGGTCGGTGTCGTCGACGCGATCGGGCCGGGCGCCGGGATCCCGGTCGGGCAGCGGGTCGCGGTCGCGGGCGCCCGCGCGACGTGGGCGGATTTCTTCCTCGCCCGCGCCGAGCAAGTGGTCCCGATGCCGCCGACAGTGTCCGACGAGACCGCCTGCCAGCTGCTGGCCATGCCGCTGAGCTCGCTGATGCTGCTCGACGATCTGCGGGTGCAGCCGGGACAGTGGATCACGGTCAACGCCGCCAACGGCGCGGTCGGCCGCCTGGTGAACCTGTTCGCGCAGCAGCGGGGCGTGCACGTGCTGAGCCTGGTTCGCGGGCCCGGATCGCTGCGGGCGATGGAGCAGATCGGCTACGGGCCGGTGATCGACACCGAGGTCGAGGGCTGGGCGGCGCGGGCGGCCTCGGTCACCAACGGCGAGCCGATCGTGCGGGCCGTCGACCAGGTCAGCGGGCAGGCGGCGGGTGCGCTGATGTCGCTGCTCGCCCCGCGCGGCGAACTGGTCTCCTTCGGCGCGCTGTCGGGTCAGCCGCTGATCATCGACACCGGCGCCGTCATCTTCAAACAGGCTGTGGTCAAAGGCTTCTGGGGTCAGCAGCGCAGCGCCGAGATCGACCACGCCGACTACGTCCGCCTCGTACACGAACTCGTCGGCCGCGCCGCCGACGGCACGCTCCGCCTGGACGTCCAGGCGGAATTCCCGCTCGACGGCGCCGCCGACGCGGCCGTCCTGTCGGAAACCCCCGGCCGCAACGGCAAGGTGGTATTGCGCGCAGGCACGCGCTGACACCGCCGAACGCACGTCTCGACCCCCCGATCGAAACCCACGGTGCGCGCCGGCGCCTCGGCTGTCGGTGCCGCCCGCGGATCATCGAGTTGCCGTAATCAGCGCGGCCGGTCGACGGCCACCGCCCAGTAGGGAGTCGCCGGGGTGGGAGTCGTGTCGAAGCGGGCGTTCGGGAGGTAAAGGCGGTCGGCGTAGGGGGCGATGGTGGCGGGGACGTCGAAGCGCGGGTCGGTGATTCGGCGTTCCAGTGTGCCGACGGTTCCTGCGGGGTCGAGGGTGATCATCGCGATTGCGTTGTGGCGGTTCTGGACTGCGAACAGGGTGGTGTTCTGGAGGAGTAATCCGTCGCCGTCGGTGAGGGATTCGCCACCGAGGTCGACCTGGCGTGTGAATCCGGTGGTGGGATCGACTCGGAACAGGTGACCGGTGGCCGACTGGACGATCAAAAGTGCGGTGCCGTCTGGGGTGCGGACGATGCCGTTGGCGTTGAAAGCTCCTGGTAGGTAGGCGATGTCGCCGGTGAGGGGGATGCGGACCACCGCGTCGGGTGGCGGGAGTGCGCCGTCGGGGGCGATCGGCAGGTGGTACAGGACGGGGGTGAAGGAGTCGGTGATCCACGCACCTTCCGGGGTGAGGACGACGTCGTTGACGAATGTCTGTGGGCCGGTGGCGAATTGGTAGGTCGCCAGGGTCGCGCCGGTCCAGGCGTCGATGACGCGGAAGTCGCCGGCGGTGCCGCCCGCGACAAAGAGCCGGCCGCGGTCGTCGAGCTTCAGGCCCAGGGCCGGGGTGCCGGGGCCGCGGGTCAGCAGGTCGCCGTGGCCGGTCACCAGGTTCGCGCGGTAGATGGAACCGTCTGCCATGGAACCGAAATAGGCGATCGGGAGCGATCCGATGGCGATGCCCTCCGCTTGGAAGCCGGCGGGCAGCGCGATGGTCGTGGGGAACAGTGGGCTGTCGGCGGTTGCCCGGTGCGATGGCATCAGCACGGTCGCGGCGACACCGGCCAGCGCAGCCGCGGTCGCGAGAACTCGCTTCATCTCATCCTTCTCTCTAAGCCGGCTCGGTAGCCGACGGTGAAATCTCCGCGGCCGACGAGGTTTTCGAGGTCGAGGGCCGTGCCGACGGCGCTTTTTCGGGAAGCTGGCCCGCGACGATGGCGGCCAGAGCGAGGCCGAACCCGGCGAGCTGGATCGGACCGAGCCATTGGCCGAGGAGGACGGCGCCGAGCACCGCGGCGACCAGTGGGGAAAGCAGCAGGAGCACGGCGACCGAGGTAACCGGCAGGCTTCCCAGACCCCGGAACCACACGACGTAGGCGAGCAGGCCACCGCACACGCCCATCCACAAGTAGCCGAGCGCCGCGGACCCGTCGATCGCGGGCGGCGCGCCTTCGACCCCGGCGGGCACCCGCCGCCCGTAACACCCCCCCCCCCGGGCGGGCCCCCCCCACGGCGGCGCGGGCGATTCTCG
>NZ_JBHXMY010000452.1:0-812 GCF_042720195.1 Nocardia sp. NPDC058497
CAAGATCAAAGTGCCCCTGTGGTCTGTAATCAATGTCACATTTGTGCCTTGGTTGCGGCTGGTGACTGTCGGGGTCTCCCTCAGCGGATGACCTGTCAAGGGTGTGGGGAATGTAAATCGCGCTCCCATCGATCGCGGTAGGGTTAGCTGTGTCAGGGATTTCTTGACGCGCTGTAGATCTGTCATGCGACGGGGAGGTTTGTCGTGGTGGAGCCCTCCGACGAGAGGATTGCAAAGGCGGCATCCGAGTTGAATCTTCTTCTCATCGCCCAGTGCGATCGATTGGCTCGTGCGTTGATCGCGGAGACGGAGTCGGTCGATCTCGCCTCACCCCGGAGAGCTGCGGAGTTGTTGGAACTGACCAAGCTTCGAATTCGGCACCGCGCCAACTTCGCGGATCTCAGTGCGGCGGTGGCGGCTGCCCGAATTTCTGGTGCCACCTGGGCGCAGATCGGGGACGCGGTCGGATCGTCGCGTCAGGCGGCGTTCGAACGCTGGAGCAAGGCGGTGCGGGCGTACGAGAACGCGACGCGGGAGGAAAGTGGGGTCCCCGAGGATGTGCTCGACAAATACGATCCGTTCGGGATGAAGCTGTCGCCCACCGCCGCTCAGTTCGTGCCGGCCGACCCGGATTCGGTGAGCGATGGCGAATGACTTGCTCGCCTGGGGATCACATGCCGGGACGTCGAGAAGTGGTGGGGGATAGGTGGAGTGGGTGATGGCGGCGCGCCAGGGGCGGAGGGCTCACTGTCGGGGTGCCGCACAAGAGTTTCTGAGAATGCCGAGGGGGGGAGAGAGGAGGTGGTTCCACA
>NZ_JBHXMY010000452.1:822-4960 GCF_042720195.1 Nocardia sp. NPDC058497
GGGGGGGGTTGTGGGGGGGGGGGGGGGGGGGCCGCGCGGGGGGGGCGGGCCCCTCGGGGGGGCCCCCCCAAACGTTTTTTTCACACGCCCCGGGGGGCCCGGCTGTGGGGGCCCCCCCCGGGCGGGTCAGCCGAAGTGGCAGACGTAGTGGACGGTGTCGACGACCTCGATGACGAACGAGCTGTCGCCGGGGACGTTGAACGACTCGCCGCCGCGGTAGGTGACGGCCTCGGTCTCGCCGGCCAGGGTCACCTTCGCCTCGCCCTCGATGAGCTCCATGATCTCGGGGGCGCCGGTGGTGAAGGTCAGGGTGGACGGCAGGATCACGCCGACGGACTTCGAGGTGCCGTCGGGCAGCTCGATGTTGTGGCTGACGCACTTGCCGTCGAAATAGACGTTGGCCTTCTTGACGACGGAGACGTTCTCGAACTTCGACATGGGTCCTTCCATAAAGTTAGGGGAGGCTCAGTCTAACCATGCGGGTTTGTGGGCGCGGACGCGCTCGGCCTCGGCGGGATCGCGTTGTGTCAGCATCGCGAGGATGCGCTCGGCCAGTTCCGGCACACTCTTCGTGGCGGCGTTGAAGACGATTATCAAGTCGGCATCGAAGTACTGATGGACGAGCATGTTTCGCATGCCACGCACCAGCTTCCACGGGATCTCGGGCTGTGAGTCACGGGTTGCTGGTGTCAGTGACGATGCGGCCTCGCCGATGATCGAAAGCTGGCGGATAACCCCGTCCTGGCGGAGATCGTCTTTCTGGAAATCAGCGAAGGCGAGGTCTTCGAGGTAGGAGGCGATTCGGTAGTAGGCGGTGACGATGTCGGCGAGATACAGGTCTTCACGCCGCGACATGCAGATCTTTCGCCTCCGCCAGTACCGCATCACGAATGAACCAGTGCAGGTACTTCTTTGGAACGACATCGACCCTTCGGCCGAGGAGTTCCTCCAACTCTTCCTGGAATCCGAAGAACTCCAGCCCGATATGGGTGTCCGGCTTCAGCAGGTAAAGCAGGTCGACGTCGCTGTCCGGCCTATCCGTTCCACGGGCCACAGACCCGAAGACCGACAGTTCAACAACGTCGTACTTCTCGCACAGCGCGCGTAGTTGCGGCATCAGCGCGTCGAAATCGATCGCCATCACGTCTCCTCGAAGGACGCCTCGCGTGTGTGGTGTTTTCAGCTTAGCGGGGTGCGCCAGCGATTTCAGCTGCCGTAGCGGGCCAGGACCGAGCTGGCTTCCTGGGAGGCGGTGCCTTCCTGGGCCAGGTGGGCCATGGCCTCGGGGATCTCGCGGCCGTGGTGGGTCATGGCCTGGGCGTAGAGGCGGCCTGCGCGGTAGGAGGAGCGGACCAGGGGGCCTGCCATGACGCCGGCGAAACCGAGGTCTTCGGCGACCTTGGAGTGCTCGACGAACTCCTCCGGCTTGACCCAGCGGTCGACGGGGTGGTGGCGGGGGGACGGGCGCAGGTACTGGGTGATGGTGAGGATGTCGCAGCCTGCTTCGTGCAGGTCGCGCATCGCTTCGGTGACCTCTTCCGGGGTTTCGCCCATGCCGAGGATGAGGTTGGACTTGGTGACCAGGCCCGCTTCGCGGGCGGCGGTGATGACGGCCAGGGAGCGCTCGTAGCGGAAGGCGGGGCGGATGCGCTTGAAGATGCGCGGCACCGTCTCCAGGTTGTGGGCCAGGACCTCGGGGCGGGTCGAGAAGACCTCGGCGAGCTGGTCGGGGTCGGCGTTGAAGTCGGGGATGAGCAGTTCGACGCCGGTGCCGGGGTTGAGTGCCTTGATGGCGCGCACGGTTTCGGCGTAGAGCCAGGCGCCGCCGTCGTCGAGGTCGTCGCGGGCGACGCCGGTGATGGTGGAGTAGCGCAGGCCCATGGCCTGGACGCTCTCGGCGACGCGGCGGGGCTCGTCGCGGTCGAGGGCGGCGGGCTTGCCGGTGTCGATCTGGCAGAAGTCGCAGCGGCGGGTGCACTGTTCACCGCCGATGAGGAAGGTGGCCTCGCGGTCTTCCCAGCATTCGAAGATGTTGGGGCAGCCGGCTTCCTCGCAGACCGTGTGCAGGCCTTCGCGTTTCACCAGGCCCTTGAGCTCGGTGTATTCGGGGCCCATGGTGGCGCGGGTGCGAATCCACTTGGGTTTGCGCTCGATCGGGGTCTCCGCGTTGCGCGCTTCGATGCGCAGCAGCTTGCGTCCGGCGGGGGCAGAGGCGTCTACGGAGGTCACTGAACCGACTCTACGCTCGGGGCCACGGCGTCCGCGGCGATGGTGGTGCGATCAATGTCATGCGGCTGAACGGGAATTTCCCCGTCGAGGGCGGCAACGATGGCGGTCGCGACGAGAGGCTTGATTTCGGCGACGGTGACTTCACGGCCCAGTTCTCGGGTCAGCGTGGTGACGCCGGCGTCCTTGATGCCGCACGGCACGATCGCCTGGAAGCCGTCGAGCGCGGAATTGCAGTTCAGCGAGATGCCGTGCAGGGCGACGCCGCGCTGCACGCGCACACCGATCGCGGCGATCTTGCGTTCGGCGAACCACTCGGTGGCGGGCAGCCACACGCCCGAGCGGCCCTCGATCCGGCCGCACTCGATCCCGAGGCCGGAGACGACCTGGATCAGCGCCTCTTCCAGCCGCCGGACGTACTGCACGACGTCGACGGGCTCGGCGAGGCGGATGATCGGATACCCGACCAGCTGACCCGGACCGTGCCAGGTGATCTTGCCGCCACGGTCGACCTGCACCACCGGACTGCCGTCGATCGGCAGGTCCTCGGCCTCGGTGCGGCGGCCCGCGGTGTAGACCGACGGGTGCTCGAGCAGGAGCAGCCGGTCGGCGCCTTCGCCTGCGGCGCGCTCGTCGGCGATCTGCCGTTGCAGCTCCCAGGCGGCGTTGTATTCGATGAGTCCGAGATCCTCGACCACGATCGGGGTCGTATCGAATCGAGCGGACGCGGTGGGGCGCGTGTCGTTCACCATCCTGACGTTACGCCCCGGGGCCGACGGCGGCGCAGACCGGTCGTCGCCGCCGGTCACGGCGCCATCGGGAAGTTCAGCTGCATGAGGGTCAGGTCCATCCAGCGGTCGAATTTGCGGCCGACTTCCGGGAGTTCGCCGACGGTGCGGAAGCCGAAGCGTTCGTGCAGGGTGATCGACGCGGCGTTGCCGGATTCGATGGCGGCGATCATGGCGTGCACGCGGCCGGAATCGGTGGCGCGGGCGATCAACTCGGTGAGCAGGGCGGTCGCCACGCCGCGGCGCTGGAAGCGGTGGTCGACGTAGACGGAGTTCTCGACGGTGAAGCGGTAGCCGGATTTGGGGCGCCACCGGCCGTAGGAGGCGTAACCGGCGACCTCGCCGTCGATCTCGGCGATCAGGATCGGCATGCCCGCGGCGGTGCGGTCGGCGAACCAGGTGATGCGGTCGTCGAGGTCTACCTCGTCGGTGTCCCAGATCGCGGTCGACTCGGCGATATTGGTGTTGTGGATCGCGAGAACGGCGGGCAGGTCGGCCTTGTCGGCGTCGCGGATGAACATCAGTGGGCTCCGGTGCGGGCGACGGTGGCGGCCAGGGCGGCGCCGATCGTCGGGTGCTGAAAGGTGTAGCCGGCCTGTTCCAGCGCGGCCGGGATGGCGCGCGGGCCGCGCAGGATCGCCTCGTCGGCGAGCTCGCCGACCAGGGCGCGCAGGGCGAAACCGGGGACGATGAATGGGGCGGGCCGGTGCACGGCACGGCTGAGGGCCCGGTTGAATTCCGCGTTGGTGACCGGGGCGGGGCCCGCGGAGTTGATCGGGCCGGAGATCTCGGGGTGGGTGAGCGCGAAGATGATGGCGCCGACCTCGTCGTCGAGGGAGATCCACGGCGTGTACTGGCGGCCGCTGCCGAGGCGTCCGCCCAGGCCCAGCAGGTACAGCGGGTGCAGCATGCTCAGCATGCCGCCGTTGCGGGCCAGCACCACCGCGCTGCGCACCAGGACGGTGCGCACCCCTGCGGAAGCGGCCGGTTCCGTGGCGGCTTCCCAGTCGCGGCACAGGGTCGCGAGGAAACCGGTTCCGGCGGGGGAGGTCTCGTCGACGACCGTGTCACCGGTGTCGCCGCCGTAGTAGTGCACGCCGCTGGCGTTGACCAGCGTCGGCACT
>NZ_JBHXMY010000453.1:0-4945 GCF_042720195.1 Nocardia sp. NPDC058497
GGACTAGACCGTCGATGAGGGCGACGATGAGACTCGCGCGCTCGACGTCGCCGGTGATGGTCGCCGTCAATGCTACGAAACCCGCGGTGGTGGTCTCTATCGTGGCGGCCGTCAGTTGCCTGCTCGGTGGGTCCAGCTCGAGTAGCAGGCGCGCGCGGCTGCGTGCTCGCGCCGGGCCGAGCCAGTGCGCCAAAGTTGTTGTGGCGCCGTCGATCAGAACAGCCGGATCCATGTCCGGGGACAGTTGTCCGTCACTGTTCCGCTCGATGTCGGCCCGCTCGAGGTCGGCGATGCGGTCGACGACTGCGGTCAGTAGTGCGTGCCGGGTCGGGAAGTGGTAGCTGCAGGTTCCCGACGGCAGACCGGCATGCAACTCGACAGCGCGGTGTGTGAGCCCGCGCAGCCCGTGCTCGCCGATTACCTCGATGGCCGCGTCTGCCAGCACCGTCTTGCGATCCGGGTCACTCCTGTTCACAGACCCATGCTACAGATGTAGCATGCACTACAGATGTAGCATCCAAGTTTCGGGAGGTCCCTAATGCGTATTCCCTTCTACCGCATCGGCGCGTGGTGCTGGATCATCGCGGGCCTCGGCCACACCGTCGGCGACGTCGTCTTTACGCGACTCATGCCAACGGATGCGGACAAGGCGTTCGATGACGTTCTGCGAAACCAGCCCTTCGAGCTGGTGGGTTCGCAACGCAACCACTACGAGCTGTTCATGGGTTTCAGCCTGATAATGGGTATATCGGTAGCGCTTGTGGGCGTTCTGTTCCTCATGCTCGCTCGTTTCGCAGCCGAGCCCCGCCAAACGCGTCAGGCCGGATTCGTCGGCCTCGCAGCGTCATTGGGCCTCCTCGCGCTGAACGTCGCGTTGGAGCCGCCGCCACCGATTGTCCTGTTCACGCTGGCCAGCCTGGCGTTTGCGGGAGCCGTGGTCGTGCCGCTGCGGGCGCGTCGACCAATGACGGTCAGCTAGCAGGCAACGGAGCCCGTGTCCCATCGCCCGGCGCTGCACTCGACCGCATCCTTCGATAAGTGGGGTCAGTCCGGGCTATCGGGATCACGGAGCCTGCGGTGGGTGCCGCCGAGATCGGGCAAATGGAAGGCATAGTGGCCGTCGATGCCGATATGGGTGCGGATGAACGCCGACAGCCGCTGCGCGTCGGCAGCGAGCACCGGATAGCCCTGGGCGCGTAGCTGTTCCAAGGCGCGGTTGGTGTAAAACGTATTCCACAGAACCGTACAGTTGAGCACCCGCCCAAGCGCGGAGAGCTGATCTTCGATGCCCTCGTAATAGGTGCGGGTCATCTCCCCCTTCTTCCCGTGGTAGATCCGCCGCGCCAGGTCGTGGCGGCCCTCTCCGAGGTTGGCCTGCACCTTGCCTTCCCGGCGATACGGTTCGTCGTCGGCCAGGCGCAGGATGTGCAGGGTTTTGAAGATTCGCCCGTAGTGCGCGATCCCCTGCCCCAACGGGGTCGGATTGCCGTCACGGGAGATCATGCGTGTGACGTCGTGCGCGGAGACCTCACACTCATTGATCGACACCGCGACCCGGCACACGTCCTCCCAGTGCGCGGCGATCTTGTCGGCGTCGATGCGCCCCCGCGCGGCGTGGTTGAGCGGGCCGTAGTCCGCACCCTGGTCGAATCGCCACAACCGCTGATCGGGCAGATTCGTCAGTTGCGGCCGATCACGAGTCAAAGCGTCCACACCGGGGCTGGTCACCGGCTTGAAACCCACGTTCATCGCGTTCGCGCACAGCACCGCCGCGACCGACAACCCCAGATCGGCGACGCGGGCCCCGTTGCCCGAGGCGTGGGTGAACGCCTCGGCGAACCCGGGCACCCCGGATATGACTTCCAGGACCAGCTCGGGCAGGTCGACCTCGGGCAACATCGCCTCGACCCGGCGGCGCAAATCCACCAGCGACGGCGAATCCGGTTCCGCTTTCAGCGCGGCGAGGTGCAGGCGGCCGTCCTCGTCGACGGTCGCCGGACCATCACTGTCCAACCTCGCGGCGACCTCACGGTAGGCGGTGCCCACCGCGGCGGCGTGCTCGGCGAGCAACACCCCCGGATCATCGGGCAGGTTCAACGCATTCATTCCGGCCATGCGGGAGCGTTCCCACGCGTGCCCGACCAGCAGTTGGGCACGCGGGTCGCGCCAGCGCGTCGAGTGCGGGGCAAAGATGTTGCGGTGCTCGAGATGGCGATGGAACTGCTCGAGCAGACACAGTGTGTAGGCAGCGCGGTCGACCGCTCCGGGGGTCGACTCTCCCGATAGACAAGCCTCTTCCACCCACCATCGATGAGGTCGTGGTCGACCTGACGGGCATCGAGCCAGCTCGCGGGCAGCTTCGACTTCGTCGACATCAGCCCGCCCAAGGTCTTCATCGCCGCCAGCACCGCCGCACCGTCCGCGGTCGCTCCGAACACCACGGTGCGCATCAGCCGTGGCAGGAACACCCGGACCGTGGCAAGGCGACCGGCCAGCTCTTCGAGGCTCTGCCCGACAGCACTTTCACCGTGGCGACCATGACCGCCAGGCGATTGCGGCGAGGCTCGAGGCGCCGCAACGCGGGAGCCTTGCTCGACAACCCGTAGGTGGCCAGACCGATCACCCGACGCTGCGGAACCATCGACACATCCAGGGATTGCCCGCCCAGCGCGATGAGGTCGGCCAGCCGGTCCAAGGCGTCGAGCATCCCCCTGGAACTGGTCCGGAACACGCCCTTGCGGAGCCGTTCCAGCTCGCTGACATGGCGTTTACCTTCGGGTGCGTCCAGCAGCCCCAGGAGCGCTGAAGCCGAACCGGCAGTCAGTTGATCGATCAGCGCATTCCACAACCGCTGATCAGCAGTTTGTCGCCCATCGGTGACCAGGCGTTCCAACGTTCGGGGGCCAGGCAGCAGCGCCTGGCGTTTGCGTAGCCAGTCGACCGCCCCGGCGAATACCGCCTTCGGCCCGTCGCCGGTCGCCCACGCCTGGTCGGCGACCCACGCTGCCAACTCCGCCTCGACCTCGCCGTAGGAGGCCAAGGCGTACTCGCGCTGGATCTCCCAGGCATGTTCGAGTTTGGTCTTCTCCCGCTCTGTGTACTGCTTCACGCACGAGGAGTCCTCGATACCCAACTGCTCGGCGAGATAGTCGAGCAGCTCAGAAGGTACGTCGAGTGGATCGGCCAAGAACATTCCGAGCTGGCGGACCGTCACGACCTGAAGCGCGAAACCCAACCGGTTGTAGTCCCGACGCCGACCCGCGATCAGCTTCCGGTCTTCGTCATCGAGGTAGAAGAACCGCTCCAGCTCAACGCGAGACAACGCCCCGAACCGGCCGTAGCCGCCCTCATCGGTCACGACGACATGAAATCACCCGCAGGGCAACACCGCTCGAGATTTGGCGCGCTTAGCGCCGGATTGGGCGGATCCGCTCCTCGACCCCCTTGATGGTGAGCTTTTTCGCGATGTCCGGAACCGGGATGCCTTTGTTCTTCAGTGCGAGGGCGAAGGTGAGCGAGTCGTCGTCGATGACCTTGGGTCGGCCGCCGTGGTTGCCCTTGGAAGCGGCGATGGCTCCAGCACCCCGACCAGCCCTCTCGGCGCCAAGCCGAGCACTACCAGCCCAGACCCGCATCCCGAGCACGAAACTAGCTCGCTACCAACGAATTACGCATATCCGTTGTTCTTTCGGCGATTACTACCGGAACCCCCGGTAGGCACGCTGGTACGTGCGGGCGTTCACGGCTGGAACGCCTGAACGTATGGCGTGTCGACGCCGAGCGGGCCGACGCCCGTCGCGCCACCCGGCTGGCCGAGCGCTGCCGCCCGGCCGGGCAGCGGGTCGGCGAAGAAGCGGGCGTTCTCGCTGGCGAACTGCTCCTGACCTTCGGGAATGTCGTCCTCATAGTGGATCGCCTCGACCGGGCACACCGGTTCACACGCACCACAATCGATGCACTCGTCGGGCTGGATGTAGGCCATCCGATTGCCGATGAAGATGCAGTCGATCGGGCATTCCTCGATGCAGGCCCGATCCAGGACATCGACGCAGTCGGCACCGATCACGAACGTCACGCTGTTCTCCTCCACCATCGCCTGCCCGCCGCACGGGATGTCACCGAGCCTGGTGGGTGTTCGCGCCGGCGGGTAGTGGGCAATCACCCACCACCCCATAACTTCTCGTTATGTCCCGGTGGTCAGAGTCCGGTCGACGCGCCGAATTTCGCAATGCGGGAGGCCAGTTCCTTCAGCACGGCCGCGGAGCGCCCACCAAGGTAGGCGTTGCGCGGCGTGTCGTCGGTGCGGGTGAACTGCACGATCGCCGCGTGCCTGCCGAGGGTGACGGCGCGGCCGGTGTACGGGCCGAGGGTGAACGGTTTCGGGTCGCGGCCTTTGCTCAGGCGAGCCAGGGCGTTGGCCGCGTACATGCCCTGCGGGCTGGCGGTGTAGCAGGACTGGCGGGCGCCCGGGACCGCGGCGCAGTCACCGATCGCGAAGACCCGCTCGTCGTCGACACTGCGCAGGTAGTCGTCGACGACGGCGCGGCCGCTGGGATCGACGCGCAGACCACTGCGGGCGGCCAGATCGGGCGTGCTGCCGATGATCGCCCACAGGGTCAGGTCCGATGTCAGCACCCGGCCCGACCCGAGGTGCACGACAGTGCCCGCCGCGGACGCGTCGACATCGGCCACGGTGTCGTCGACGATCTCGACGCCCAACTGCCGCAACAGATCGCGGATGCGCTCGTGCGCGGTGTGGGTGAACGATCCCGCCACGGTGGCACCGATCAAGCGCACCCGCAGATCAGGCCTGCTCTCGGCCACCTCCGCGGCCGTCTCGACACCGGTCGCGCCGCCACCGATGACAGTGACGATGCTGCCCTCCCGCAGTGCGCCCAGTTCCCGCCGAGCCTGCTCCGCGCCCTCCCAGACACCGACCGGAACC
>NZ_JBHXMY010000454.1:0-4941 GCF_042720195.1 Nocardia sp. NPDC058497
CGGACCCCCCCCTCCCCCTCCCGGCCCCCCCAGCCCAGGGCCGGGGCCTGCGCGCGCGCGCCTTCCGGGGGGCGGGCAGGATGGGGTGCGCCGCGGTCGGCGCGCAGCTCCTCGGTGAGGCCGACCAGGCTCGCCAGGACGGCCGGGGTGAACCAGTCCGGGCGGGTCGCGAAGAGGATGTCCTCGGAGGCGGTGTTGCCGCTGGCGCCGGGGGCGAAGGGACAGCCGCCGAGGCCGCCGAGGGCGCCGTCGACCATCGTCGCGCCCGCCCCGACGGCGGCGAGGGTGTTGGCCACGCCCATGCCCCAGGTGTCGTGGCCGTGGAAGACGATGCGGCGCGCCGGTGTGCGGTCGCGGACCGCCGAGACCAGCGCGCTCACCTGGCCGGGGTGGGCCTGGCCGAGGGTGTCGGCCAGCACGATGTCGGCGGCGCCGTCGGTGCGCGGATCGTTGGCGATGGCCAGCACCCGCGCGGGGTCGACCGCGCCCTCGAACGGGCAGGTGAAGCTGGTGGCCAGGCAGAGCTGGATCTCGCCGCCCGCCTCCTGGGCGAGGCGGATCGCGTCGGGCATGGCCGCGACCGAAGCCTCGGTGTCGCGGCCGATATTGGCCTTGTTGTGGCTGTCGGAGACCGAGAAGCAGTACTGGAAGTTGCGCGCACCGGCCGCGGCGGCCTTCTCGATGTGCCGCGGTGTGGCCACCCAGACCCAGCATTTCGCCAGCTCGTCCGGGGTGAGGGCGGCGATCAGCTCGAGCGAGTTGGCCATCGGTGGCACCAGGTCCGGCCTGGCCATCGAGCCGATCTCCAGCGCGGGCACGCCAGCGGCCAGCAGCCGCCGGACGACGTCGATCTTCTGCTCGGTGGGCAGCACCTTGCCGGTGAGCTGCAAGCCGTCGCGCAGGGTCACATCCCGCAGCAGCGGGGCGGTCATCGCCGCTGGTCCGGTTCCTGGGCGGGCACGCACATCACGCCGCCGCACGGTTTGTCACCGACGCTGGCGGGCGTCGGATGCACGGTCGGGCGCACATGGCCCGGCCCGCGCTGTTCCCACTTGCTGCGCACCGGTGGGCGGCGTCTGCCGTGTACTCGCCTGCTCACGATGCCTCCAGCGCGTCGATCTGATCTTCGCTCATTCCGAGCAGCCCGCCGAGCACTTCTCTGGTGTGCTCGCCGAGGTCGGGGCCGACATTGCGGATCGGCAGCGACTGTCCCCCGATCACCGGGACGATGCCGGGGAACCCCACCTGCTTGGGTTCGGGCTCGCCCACGTCGACGGGGAACGACTGGATCATATTGCGTGCGCGGTACTGCTCGTCGGCCACGATGTCGGCGGCGGTGTAGATCGGGCCGCACGGGATGGCGGCGTCGTCGAGCAGTTTCAGTGCCTCGTCACGGGTGCGCCGGCTCGACCATTCGGCGATCGAGGCGTCCAGGCGTTCCCGGTTGCGCCAGCGGCCCGCGTTGTCGGCGAGCTCCGGGTCGGCCGCCAGGTCGGGACGGCCGATGACCTGCATATACCGCTGGAAGATGGCGTCGCCGTTGCCGCCGATGATGATGCTGTAGCCGTCGCTGGTCGGGTAGGCATTGCTGGGCGCGATGCCTTCCATCCGGCCGCCGACCCGCTCCCGGTTGATGCCGTAGGCGAGATGGTCGGGGACCAGCGATTCCATCACCGACAAGATCGACTCGTTGAGCGCGACATCGATGATCCGTTCCATCTGCGGCACCTGACCGGTGACCCGCTCGCGCTGGAACAGCGCCATCACCGTGCCGAACGCGGCGTAGATGCCCGCGAGCGAGTCACCGATCGACACCCCCACGCGCACCGGCGGGCGGTCGGGGTCGCCGACGAGTTCGCGCAGGCCACCCACGGCCTCGGCGACGGCGGCGAACCCCGGCCGCGCGGCCATCGGGCCGGTCTGGCCGTAGGCGGAGATGCGGGTGATGACCAGCTTCGGGTTCACTTCCTCGAGCACCTCGGGGCCGAGACCCCATTTCTCCAGCATGCCGGGGCGGAAATTCTCCAGCAGCACGTCGCAGTGCCGCAGCAGATCGAGCACGACCGCGCGGCCCGCCTCGGTGCGCAGGTCGAGCACGATCGACTTCTTGTTGCGGTTCACGGTGCGATACAGCATCGAGGTGTCGCCGCCGTAGAGCCGCCAGTTGCGTAACTCGTCGCCCGTACCAGGGCGTTCCACTTTGATCACCTCGGCGCCGAAGTCGCCCAGAATACGTCCGGCGGTGGGAGCGGCCACATAGTTGCCGAGTTCCAGGACGCGCACTCCGTCCAACGGCCGAATCTGTTCCGCCACCCCGCGACTTTAGCTCCCCCGCCTCTCCGCGACTTCGGCGGGCTCACCCGCCTCTCCGCGACTTCGGCGGGCCGTCCGGCAACTCGACCGTTGACAGTCGGTCTCACCTCGGGTGTCTGGCAGGTGGGAGGTGGTTGGGGAGTTACCCATGTCCTCACCTGGTCAGTTGGTTGCCAGTTGTCTTAGCTGAGGTTCTCCCGCAGGTAGGCGATGTCTTCGGCGACGCCGTCGGCGGGCGTCTCCAGGATGACCGGCGCCCCTGCCGTGCGGCAGACCTCGGCCAGCAGTTGCGGGTCGATGGTGCCGTCGGCGAAATTGGCGTGCCGGTCGGCTCCGGAGTCGAAGTCGTCGCGCGAGGAGTTCAGGTGCACCAGGTCGATGCGGCCGGTGATCGCCTTGATCCGCTCGACGACGCCGACCAGTTCCTCGCCGCCCGCCCAGGCGTGGCAGGTGTCCAGGCAGAAGCCGGCGTCGTAGTCGCCGACCGCGTCCCAGAGCCTGGCGATCGAATCGAAATGCCTGGCCATCGCGTGATTGCCGCCCGCGGTGTTCTCGATCAGGATCGGCACGGCGAATCCGCCCTTGTCCTGCTGGCGTTCGAACAGCTTGCGCCAGTTGTCGATTCCGGTGTCGAGCTCGGCGTCGGAGCGCACGTGCCCGCCGTGCACGACCAGGCCGAACGCGCCGAGCTCGGCAGCGGCCTTCGCCTGCTGGGCCACCGCGTTGCGCGAGGGCATCCGCAGCCGGTTGTTCAGGCTGGCCACATTGATCTGATAGGACGAGTGCACGACGACGTCGATCGGACTGGCCAGGATTTCGGCGGCCTTGGGATGCGGCTGCGGTTTGTCCCAGCTCTGCGGATCGACCACGAACATCTGGATGACCTCGGCGCCGAGCTTCTCACCGAAGCCGATCGGATCGCTCTCGTCGCGAACGTGTGCTCCAATGCGCATGATGCCACCCTAATCCGCGGCACCGACATGATCGGCGATGTTGCACTCGGCGGGCATCGGGAGATACATCGGTAGAATTCGGACGGGTGCTTCTGCCCTGGAGGGGGTGACTTCGCGGTGTTGCGCAAAGGCGACGTGTTCGCCGGGTACACGATCCGGCGCGTGCTCGGTTACGGCGGGATGGGCGTGGTCTATCTGGCGCGGCATCCCCGGTTGCCCCGGCTGACCGCGCTGAAGCTGCTCAACCGCGAACTGTCCGCCGACGACGAGAGCCGCGGCCGGTTCGAGCGCGAGGCCGACCTGGTCGCCCAGCTCGAGCATCCCAACATCGTCAACGTCTACGACCGCGGCAACGACGACGACCAGCTGTGGATCTCCATGCAATTCGTGGCGGGCACCGATGTCGCGACGGCCGACGTCAACGTGCTCACCCCCGACCGGGCGGTGCAGATCGTCGCCGAGACCGCGACCGCCCTGGATTTCGCGCACGCGGGCGGTGTCCTGCACCGCGACGTGAAACCGGCGAACATCCTGCTCGCCAAGCCGCCGATCGGGCGCCCGGAACGGGTGGTGCTCACCGACTTCGGGATCGCGGCCGTGCGCGACAGCGAGACGACGCTGTCCTCGGCGGGCAGCATCACCGCCACCCTGGCCTACGCAGCACCCGAACACATCGCGGGCGCTCCACTCGATCACCGCGCCGACCAGTACTCGCTGGCCTGCACCCTGTTCTGGATGCTGACCGGCTCGGTGCCGTTCCCCGGCCCCAACCCGGCCGCGGTGATCCAGGCGCACCTGAGCAAGCCGGTGCCGCCGCTGCGCAGCCTGCGCCCCGACCTGCCGTCGACCCTGGAGACCGTGCTGGCCAGGGCCACGGCCAAGCAGCCGGGGGCGCGGTACGCCAGCTGCACGGAATTCGCCCAGGCGGCCAAGGCCGCGCTGTTCGCGGTGCCAGGCCCCTGGCATCACCACCAGCAGCCGACGGCGACCGGCGTGGTGCTGCGAGCGCGCGAACCGTATCCGCAGCAGCACTATTCGCGACCGGCCACGCCGCCGCAGCCGCATCAGCAGGCGCACCCGACCACCCCGGCCCAGCCGCATCAGCACGTACCGCGACCGCCGACGAGCGCGGTCCCGCCGCGGCGCGGGACGCAGCGGCCGGGCACCATCGACTTCCCCGGTGGCCGTAACCATCCCGGCTATATCGTGCCGCCGCAGCCGAGGCGGCCACCGTGATCGGTGCGGGCTGGACGGTCGCTCTACGAGCAACCGTCCGCCCGGTCGGCTGCTGCTAAGGTTTCGTTGATTTTCCCGTGGCGGGCCACCCGGCCGCGGCTTTCTTGCTGTACGCGCGTGTGCTGGTGGGTCCCGGCGCACGGCGGGAAGTGGAGCAGACATGCTGGCCAACGGAGATGTCTTCGCCGGCTACGTCATCGAACGGCAGCTCGGCCGTGGTGGCATGGGTTCGGTCTACCTCGCCAAGCACCCTCGCCTACCGCGCATGACCGCGCTGAAGTTGCTCAATCGCGAGATGTTCTTCGATCAGGAGGTGCGGGCGCGGTTCGAACGGGAGGCGGACCTGGTCTCGCGTCTGGATCATCCGAACATCGTCACCGTCTACGACCGCGGGCTCGACGACGAACAGCTGAGGATCTCCAAGCAGTTCATCGACGGA
>NZ_JBHXMY010000455.1:0-4932 GCF_042720195.1 Nocardia sp. NPDC058497
GGCTTTCCTCAGCTCGGGAAGCAGGCCGTCGACGAGGCCTGAGATGTTATCCACGAGCGGTTCATGCCTTCTGTCTTGTCGCCCCGGATACTGGACGGCGAGAACGTCGTATTCGGATCCGATGCTCTTGGCCAATGGTCCGAAAGAGATGGCGGACCCGCCGGCGTGCGGAAAGCAGAACAACGTGTGGGATCCGTCCCCGGCGGCAGGGGACAGGCGACGTAGCCAGCTATTACCCATGGGGTGGGAAGCCTTTCGTTGCGGCATGGATACGCGGGCCAGGGCTCGCGAGCTAGCGGCTCGCCGGTGTGTGCCTGAGCCGCACCACCGAACTCCACGGCTGCCAAGCCTTGTGGATCGGCTTGCGGGGATCTGGCTGCGGGAACAGCGTCATCGGCTTCATGAACCAGGGCAGCCGGTGGAACCGGTGCGCGGCCGAGGTCAGTGCTTCCACCTCGTCGGCCGTCCAGTCGAGGTCGGCGAAGTAGCTCAGCGGATCGACCGGACCGAACTGCCATGGGGCGTTGGCCAGCAGTTCGGTGGTGGCCTTGCTCATCCGCTTGAAGACCGCCTGATTATTGACATCCAATGCCCACCAAGCGATTTCAGGACGAGCCAGCGCGGCCGCCAAGCCGATGACCTCGTCGTCGGCGAGGTAGTAGATCAGACCCTCGGTGAGCACCAGCGCCCGCTGCGCACCCGCGAGGGCCTCGTCCAGGAACTTGCTCCGCGCCTCGGGGTCGGCGAGATCCACCGCCGTGCGGGTGAGCGCGCAGCGCGGCGACTCCCCGGCGAGCAGCTCGTTCTTCTCCTCGACCAATGCGGGGAGATCGGCCTCTATCCAAGGGAATTCGGAGGGCAGATCCAGCCGGTAGGGGCGGGTATCCATGCCCGCGGCCATATTGAGCACCCGATCGCAGCCCTGCTCGATGGTCTTCATGATCAGGTCGTCGATGAGTTTGGTGCGGGTGACCAGATTCCAGCCGTTGTGCATCACGCGTGGGGTGCGGGCGGCTATGGCGCGGCCTCGCTCACCGGCGACCAGGTCGGCGAGGGGATCGTCGAAAAGCGCATCGGGACGGGCAGATTCGGCCGCGCGGAAGGCGGCCACCCAACGGGCGGTGTCGGAAACGTTCGTAACAAGATCAACGGTCTCGGCCACCAGTGCAGTCTCGCACAGCGAACGAAACGATGCTCACCAGTCCGGCCCCGAACCGCCTGGCTCGCGC
This sequence comes from Nocardia sp. NPDC058497, assembly GCF_042720195.1. Lineage (NCBI taxonomy): Bacteria > Bacillati > Actinomycetota > Actinomycetes > Mycobacteriales > Nocardiaceae > Nocardia > Nocardia sp. NPDC058497. The sequence continues at coordinate 1,230 of NZ_JBHXMY010000455.1, forward strand.
GCCGCGCGGGCGGCATCGCCGGGGGTGGGCCTGCCGAGCACCTGTGCGAGAAGGTGTTCCTTCAGGTTCGGCCAGGGGGAGTGCAGGGTGTCGGCGCCGGGGATCGCGGCGATGATCACAGTGCCGCGGACGGTGGCGACGATGATGTCGAGGGTGTCGTCGAAGTCCGGCCTGGCGGCGAAGGTGGGGAGCAGGGCGTGGGCGATCGTGCGGATCGCGTCCATGCCGCGAGACAGTGCGGCCTTGACCTGGGTGGCGATCTCGGGGTCGGTGCGGGCGACGTTGAACAACTCGAACACCGCGGGGGTGATCGGGAGGTTGTGGATCTCCCAGAGGCGGTCGAGTAGGGCCGCCGCGCGCTCGGCCTCGTTGTCGGCGTCGATCGGCTGCGCGTTCGCGTCGGCGACCAGCTGCTCGACCAGGCGGATCATCGCGGCGTCGACCAGTTCGGTCTTCGTGCGGAAGTAGTGCTGCTGCGCGCCCTGGCTCACCCCGGCGCGTTCGGCGACCGAGCGGGTCGTGGTTCCGGCGTATCCCACCTCGACCAGGCTGTCGATCGTCGCGTCGAGCAGCGCCGTCACGGTGGCGGCGCGACGGTCGGCCTGCCGCCGGGGCGATTTCACCAGCGCATCGTAGCAATCGGCGTGAAGTGCAAGTCGTACGACTTGTATGTCACTCGACTTATCACTATCGTTGCAGACTCCGAGAGGCCATCGCGGCCTCGAAATGCTTGTTGATCTGCGGTAACGTGGACATCCGGCTGATTTGCGGGCAGCGATCCGGAATTGGTCTGTCAATGGTGACATGTGAGGTTCTTTATGCGTGGAGCATCGTCTCGTCCGGTGCCGTCGAACACCGCGATCCGCGGCAGTGCCGCGCCCCAGTTCCAGGAAGCCATCGACCGCTTCGGGCGGCTGTTCGACGGTGGGCGAGGCGGGGGTGCGCTGGCGGTGTACCAGCACGGGCGGCGGGTCGTCGACGTGTGGACCGGGTGCGCGGATGCCGCGGGAGAAGTTCTGTGGGAGGAGAATACGGCGGCGCTGTCGTATTCGACCTCCAAGGGCGTCACCTCCACGGTGCTGCATGTGCTGGCCGAGCGCGGGCTGGTGGACTATCGGGCGCCGGTCGCGGAGTACTGGCCGGAGTTCGGCGCGAACGGTAAGGCCGGCATCACCGTCGCGGAGGCGATGAGTCATCGGGCCGGGTTGTCGCGGATCGGCGTCTTCGCCCGTAGCGCGGACGAACTCGCCGACCATCAGCTGATCGAGGAACGCCTCGCCGCCGCGGCATCGGACAGGTTCCGCGGATTCCCCGCCTACCACGCGATTTCGTACGGAACCATCATCGCGGGCATCGCCAGGGCGGTGACCGGCAAGAGCATGGGCGAGTTGTACCGCACGGAATTGGCCGAACCGCTCGGCGTGGACGGGCTGCATCTCGGAGCCCCGGGCCCCGACGCGCGCACCACCGTCGCGGTGACCCACGGGTCGACCACTCCGCTCGGAATTCCCCAGGCCGACATGGTGATCCGGCTCGCCTCACGCACGCTGGTGCCCGGTGCGGGATTCCTGCGGTCGATCTACACCGAGGGCATCGACCGGCTGGCCCACGGCGCGGATCCCGCCATCCTGCGTGGTGAATTGCCCGGGGCGAACGGTGTTTTCACCGCGCGCTCGCTCGCCGCCGTCTACAACGCGATCGCGACCGAGTCGCCGCTGTTCTCGCGGAAGCGGGTGCGTGCCATGGCGCGTCTGCAGTCGGTGCTGCCCGACCGCAACCTGCTGCTGCCGATGGGCTGGCGTCTCGGCTATCACTCCATGCCGGTGGCGGGTGCGCGAAATGCCTTCGGGCACATCGGCTTCGTCGGTTCCGGTGGCTGGGCCGATCCCGCGTCGGGGCTGGCCGTCGGGTTCGTGCACAACTGGGCGCCGGAGGCGCTGCTGTTGCCGCGCGATCAGTTCGTCCTGTTCGGTCTGCTGGCCGCGATCGTGCGCGGCGCCGGCGCGGAAGCGGGCGATCCGGTCGACTTGCCGGTGGCGGTCTGACCGTCTTACGGAACGCTCCCGCCGACCAGCCGGAGGACGCTGTCGCGCAGGGCCGTCTGCGCCTGCGGCTGGGTCATCCGACCTGCCCTGACCTCGTCGCCCGCGGCATGGCTGACCGCGACGATCGCGGTGACGAGCCACTGCGGTGACACCTCGCCGTCGAATTCGCCCGCACGCTGCCCTCTGGTGACGAGGCGGAGCAGCCGATAGTTGATGGGGAGCTGACGATCCTCGTCGCGTTGGCGCGCGAACGCGCCGACGTGGTGGGCGAGCGGCGAGACCCGGAAGAACCGCCAGCCGACGTCGAGCATCCGCACCAGGGCATCGGTGGCCGGGCCGCTGTCCAGGTCGGCCGCCCGCATGGCTTCGTTTGCCTGTCTGGTCGTCCGATCGACGACGGCGTTGACCAGATCGTCCCTGGAAGCGAAGTGCGCGTACACGGTTTGCCTGGTCACGCCGGCTTCGGCGGCGACGGCGGCCATCCCTGCGTCCGGTTGGGTGGCGAACAGCCGGGTGGCGGCGTCGAGCACGGCCGCCCGGCTGCGGGTGGCGTCCGCGCGTCTTTTCGGTTCTCCTGATCCAGCCAAAGTCTTACACCCTTGTCAAAGTTGCGTGGCTCTGTCTAACCTTTACAGCACTGTAAGAATTCTACGGCTGGAGTGTCATGGACCCCGCACCGCCCCGCTCGCCCGAGCAGTTCATCGCCGATTTCTTCACCGAGTACACCGCCGCCGCCCTGGATGGTGACAACGATCCGGCCGACGTCGTCGACCGGTTTCACGCGCCCGACATCGTGCAGATCGCCGACGGGATCAGGCTGGATCGGGACCGGCTGGTCGCCCACATCCGTCCCGTGCGAAAGAACCTGCGCGACTACCGGTTCGAGGTCGAGGAGGTGATCGCGGACGGCGATCGGATGGCCGTGCGGATGACCATCCACGCCACGATGCGCACGACGGGAACCGTCGTCACGGAGGTCTTCCTGTTCGGTGAGTTCACGCCGGACGGCAAGCTCCGCCGCGCCGACCAGCTCACCCGCACCGTTCCCGCCGCCTGATCCCCGAGGAGATCCCTGTGCTCGTCCGAAGTATCCGATCGCTCGCCCTGCTCACCACCGGACTGCTCACCGGCGCCTTCGGCTACGGCGCCGCCAACCTCGTTCCGACCTTCGATCGAGTGCCGCTGCAGATGCGCCTCGATTTCCACACCGAACTCATGCAGAACAACAGCATCAGCATGCAGGCCACGATGGCCGCCGCCGCGCTGAGCTGCCTGGCCGCCGCCGTCCTGGCGACAGGTCGGCACCGGGTCGTCGGCGCTTGCGCGACGGCGCTGGTGGTCGCCTCGTTCCTGATCACACGACTGGGCAATGTGCCGATCAACCACCGGATCAACGAGTGGGCGGTCGCGGGCGCTCCGGCTGATTACGCCACCATCCTCGCCCGCTGGGATGCCTTCCACTTCCTGCGCACCGGGACCGCGCTGGCTGCCTTTGCGCTGATCATCGCCCTCGTCGTCTGGATGCGGCGCTCGGACGAGGGGCCGGCGCCGGCTCGGGTGCGGGCGGCCGCATTGTCCGGCTCCGACCGCTAGGTCGTGCTGCAATATTTGTACATGGGTTTCTGAATACAGAACTATCTGTACAATAGGAGCCATGG
>NZ_JBHXMY010000456.1:0-4913 GCF_042720195.1 Nocardia sp. NPDC058497
GCAACTGGGCCGACGCCGTCGCCCAGGCCGGCGCGGACGGCAAGATGCCCGGTGGGGTGAGTCGCTGGACCGGCGGCAAGGACCTCTCATGGGAACCGTTGCGGCCGGAGCTGGTCGCCGAGGTTCGCTACGAACACGTCCAATCGGGACGCTTCCGCCACGGCGGGCGGCTGGTCCGATTCCGCGCCGACCGCACCCCCGACTCGTGCACCTACGCCCAGCTCGACGAGGTCGCCCCGGCCGAGCTGGACGCGATCTTCGGAGCCGGGCGATGAGCGCCGCCGTCGAGGTCGAGGTCGACGGCCGCGCGCTGTCGATCAGCAACCCGGACAAGGTCTATTTCAGCAAGCGCGGCGAGACGAAACTCGATCTGGTCCGCTATTACCAGGCCGTGGCCGAGCCGCTGCTCGGCGTGATAGGTGGCAGGCCGCTGCTGCTGGAACGCTATCCCGACGGCGCTTCGGGCAAGTCCTGGTTCCAGAAGCGGGTACCCAAGTCGGCGCCGGAATGGTTGCAGACCGTCGAGGTGTCCACCCCGAACGGCACCACCAGCGACGCGCTCGTCGCGCACGATCTCGCGCACATCCTGTGGGCGGTCAACCAGGGCTGCCTCGGCTTCCACGTCTGGCCCAATCACGTACCTGATCTGAAGATCGCCGACGAACTGCGGATCGACCTCGATCCCTCGCCCGGCATCGGTTTCGACGACCTGCGCCGCGCGGCCGTGCTCACCCGTGACCTGCTGACCGAACTCGGCATCGACTGCCGGATCAAGACCTCGGGTTCGCGCGGGCTGCACATCTACGCCGCGCTCGAGCCCCGCTGGGACGGCTACCAGGTGCGGGCGGCCGCTGTGGCGCTGGCCAGGGAACTCGAGCGCAGGCATCCCGAGGAGATCACCGCGCAGTGGTGGAAGGAGGAACGCGGCTCGCGGGTGTTCGTCGACTTCAACCAGAACGCGCCGCACAAGACGGTGTTCGGCGCCTGGTCGGTCCGTCCCAAGGTCGGCGGGCAGGTCTCGACTCCGATCACCTGGTCCGAACTCGACACCGTCGTCCCCGACGAGCTCACCCTCGCCACCGTCCCCGCCCGGCTCGCCGACCTGGGTGACCCGTGGGCCGATCGCACACCGCAATCGATCGAACCGCTGCTGGCGATGTCGGAACGCGACATGGCCGACGGTCTGATGGACGCCCCGTGGCCGCCGCAGTATCCGAAAATGCCGAACGAGCCGCCGCGGGTGCAGCCGAGCCGGGCCAAGAAGGCCGACTGAGACCTACTCCTCGGTCCAGGGCACCCAGCTGGCGGTGCCTGCCTTGCCCTCGCAGACCAGCGCGTGGTTGTCGGAGGTGCGCCCCGACTTGTCGATTGACGGATCGCAGCGCTCACCCTCGGTGTAGTACGACCCCGACACCTTGAACGGGCCCGACCAGGTGTAGTTGCCGTCGGCCCGCAGGCACAGCAGGGTCGCACCGTCTGCCGCCACCCCGAGCAGTCCCGCGCGGTCCGCCGAACAGGGTGTGTCCTTCTCGACGACGCCACCCGACGGGCTCAGCACCGGAACGGTTCCGGTCGCCGTCGGCGCGCCCTGGGACGACACCGTCGTGGTTGTCACCGAGGCCGCTGTCGTTGTCGTCTGGGCCAGCGTCGGCACCTCGATCTCCAGCCCACCGAACATCACGAGCCCGACCACCGCGACGGCGGCCACCTCCGCGATTCCCAGCAGCAGCGCGAACAGCGCCATTGCGCGGCCCCGCGGATGCCCGAACGACAACAGCCCGAACACGATCGCGATCGGGAACAGCAGTACCAGTGCGGCGGCGAGCGCGACCATCGCGTACGGGTTCACCCGCGGCTGGTCACCGCGGCGACCGCCCTGGCCACCGTCGGCCGGTGTCGCGTGCGGCCAGCGCTGGCCGTTCCAGCGCCGATCCTCGGTGTCCTCCTCGGGGTCGTCGTCCCATTCGTCGTACCGTGCCATCAACCCCGGGTCCCTCTCCGATCCCCCCGGCGCGGAAACATAACAACCTTGCAACACCGGGTTACGCGACGAGGATAGGGACTCCTGGCCCGGTCGGTCAGCACAAACGGCAAATGCGCTCACGCACGGTCCGGACCGGATCAAGTGGCATGGATACCGGTAACGAACCGGCAAACCCTTTGCCTCGTCACCCGCTTCGGGTCCATGCTGGTCATGAGGTACCAGTGCGCGCATTCCGAGCTCGCGAGGAGGACCCATGCCTGGCAGCACCATTTCGGCAGACGAACCCGGCTGGCATGCCCAAGCCGGCGATCTGCTCGCCGACAACTACAACGTTCCCGGCATCATCGCGTGCGCGATCGGCGTCATCAGCCTCGCCTGCACGCTCGTCGCCGCGGGGTCGGGGTATGCCGGGTACGCGGTGCTCGCCGGCGTCGCCACGGGGGTGTTCCTCCTCGGTGGCGCCGCGGCGCTGCTGTTCGAGCATCACCGGGAGGAGCAGATCGAGCTGGTCTACGGGCGCAGTGGTCACGCGCCGGGACACATCGACCCGGAGCGCTACGCCGTCCGGGAGATCGCGGTCCCCAACCCCGCCCAGCGCAGGCTCGGTTCCTAGCCGGCCACGCCCGACTCTGGTTCCACGCTGGGCATGGTCTCGGTGATGACGGTGAGCAGGGTGTCGGCCAGCAGACGATGCACCTGATCCCTGGTCAGCGTGCCGCGGGTGATCCATTCGCGCCCGGCCACCTTCACCAGTCCCGCGTAGGCGAGGACCAGCGCGCGCAATTGTGCGTTGCCTGCCAGATCGGCGCGGCCGATCATCACCAGCATGCGTTCGGCGGCGGCATCGTCGGCCTGGTCGAGGATCTGCTGCACCTCGGGATCGTCACCGACACCCTCGTGACTTGTCACCTTCACCCAGGTGGTGCCGTGCTCGGCGATGGTGTCGAGCAGCCAGGTGACGATCGCGTCCACCCGTTCGCCCGGCGTCCCCTCGGGGATGGACACCTTGTCCGGCCGCGGCAGCGTCACCATCCGCCGCACGACCGCCAGGTACAGGTCGCGCTTGTTGCCGAAATAGTGGTTGATCAGCCCGCGGGCGACACCGGCGCGCTGGGCCAGTTCCGCGGTCGACACCGCCGCGTAGGGCCGTTCACCGAACATGTCGATGGCACAGGCCAGGATCTGCGCGCGTCGCTCGTCGGGTTCGAGCCTGCGCCTGCGCGGCGCGTCTGCGGTGTCGGTGTCGAGCGGGGAAATCGGGCTGCTCCGTCGGGTTCGGTGGCCGCCGCGCGGTTGCGGCAGCGGTGCACCACGATACCCAGCGGGTCCGTCGAGCGGCCAATGCGACAATAAGTGTCGTCCCCCGCTCCCGCACGAAGGAATGTCGCACTCCCCGATGACCGAGAACATGATCGATCCGGACGAGTTGGCGACCTGTCTGCGGGTATTGGAACGAGCCGGGCAGCTGGAGAAGGAACATCCCGATTCGATCGCGGTGCAGCGCGCCGTCGGGCACATGTTCAAGAAGCTCAAGCAGCGCCGTCGCGTCGAGGCCAGGGAGCAGGTCGCCTCCGCCGACCGCGCGGTCATCGCGGCCACCGCCACCGGCTCGCCGCAGCGCATCGACGACGAGACCGCGGGCATCCCGATCAGCTCGGCCACCACCGGCGCGAGCGCGGGCATGCTGCTGCGTGCGCGTCCCTGCTACATCTGCAAGCAGCGCTACACCCAGGTCGACGCGTTCTACCACCAGCTGTGCCCCGAGTGCGCGGCCGCGAGCCACGCCAAGCGCGACGCCCGCACCGACCTGACCGGCAAGCGCGCCCTGCTGACCGGTGGCCGCGCCAAGATCGGCATGTACATCGCGCTGCGGCTGCTGCGCGACGGCGCGCACACCACGATCACCACGCGCTTCCCCAACGACGCGATCCGCCGCTTCGCCGCGATGGAGGACAGCGCCGACTGGCTGCACCGGCTGCGCATCGTCGGCATCGATCTGCGTGATCCGGCGCAGGTCGTCGCGCTGGCCGACGACGTCGCCGCGCAGGGCCCGCTCGACATCCTGATCAACAACGCCGCCCAGACCGTCCGGCGTTCGGCAGGCGCCTACAGCGCGCTGGTCGACGCCGAGACCGCGCCGCTGCCCGCCGGCATGCTGCCGGAGATGGTCACGTTCGGCAAGACGATGCAGGCCCACCCGACCGCGCTGACCGCCTCGCTGACGCCGTCGCTGTCGGCCGCCGATGTCGCCGTGGTGGGGCTGGTCGCGGGCTCGGCCACCCCGGAGCGGATCGCGGCGGGCGGGGCGATCGACGCGGGCGGCCTTGTCCCCGATCTCGCGCACACCAACAGCTGGGTGCAGACCGTCGCCGAGGTTGACGCCACCGAGCTGCTGGAAGTGCAGCTGTGCAATTCGGTCGCGCCGTTCATCCTGGTGTCGCGGTTGCGTCCGACGATGGCCGCCGCGGCGGGCCGACGCAAGTACGTGGTGAATGTCTCAGCGATGGAGGGCCAGTTCAGCCGCGGCTACAAGGGGCCGGGCCACCCGCACACGAATATGGCCAAGGCCGCGCTGAACATGCTGACCCGCACCAGCGCGCTGGAGATGTTCGAGGCCGACTCGATTCTGATGACCGCGGTCGACACCGGCTGGATCACCGACGAGCGCCCGCACTACACGAAGGTGCGCCTGGCCGAAGAGGGCTTCCACGCGCCGCTGGACCTGGTCGACGGCGCCGCCCGCGTCTACGACCCGATTGTGCAGGGTGAGAACGGCGTCGACCTGTACGGCTGCTTCCTCAAGGACTACCAACCTTCCCCCTGGTAGCCGCGACCCAAGCGATGCCGAACCGGAATGTTGATCATGTTTCCGGTCGCCGATCGGATACCTAATCTGAATAAGTGCCGTTCCGGGTCCTGGCCGTTCTCA
>NZ_JBHXMY010000457.1:0-4884 GCF_042720195.1 Nocardia sp. NPDC058497
CCCCGGCGCCCGGCCGGGTCTGGCGCCCAACCAGAGCTTCCGCCCCCGCGGCGGGGGCCGCGGGGTGGGTTTAGCCCACCCCGCCGCCCCCACGACCGGCGCTGGGTGGCGCGGTGTCGGGTTGTGCGCGGGGCACGAGGGTGATCCTGCTACCTCGAGTGCACTCGAGGTCAACTCGGTTCAGCGGTCGGCGTGGACCAGTGGTGCGAGGAAGCCGGTGACCTGCGCGGTCGACGGCTGGCCAAGGCGGCGGCCGAGGACGTCCGGGGCGTCGGCGGCGGCACGGCACCGGTCGGGGTCGGTGTTCGCGGGGTCGGCCGAATAGCGTTCGCCGATCATGATCGCTCGCCCGGCCTCGCGTCCGGTGCGCAGTTCGTAGACGGTGATCTCGTAGGTCGCCCGGAACAGGTTGACGGTGCGGCCGATGGGAGTGCCTGGGGCAGGCGGGAATTGGCAGGTCTGGACGAGATCGCCCAGGCTCACCTGCTGCATACACGCGATGAGCTGGACCGACGACGTGTCCCTCGGATGCCAGGCGGTCGAATCGCTGGTGGCGACCATCGTGGCGAGATCACCCGAGAGGTAGATCGGCCGCGCCCCGTCGCGCTGGTATTCGGCGGCGTTCGGGAACGGTTTCCGGTCACCGCACATCCGGTCGTAGTCCGCCATCTCGAACCGGCTCGCCTGGACCGCGGTGATCGCGAAGAACGCCACCCCGAACAGCACGATGAACAGGATCAATCCAACACCGGCGCCGATCCGGATCCGGGGCTGTGTGCGTTCGCCCCGTTCCCGCACCGGGGTATTACGCCACCGTTCGAGCAGCGACGGCCCGGTCGGCTTGTGCTGTACCCGCTCCCGCAACCGGCTCGACGCGGTCGGCCGCGCCGAGGTCCGGTCCCGTTCCACCCAGTCCGTCCAATGCTCGGAGCTGTCGAATTGCTCCACCGATTCCGCGTTGCCGCGATGTGCCGGATCGGGATCGTGCGACGAACTGGACGACCACGCCGCGGCAGCTCCGGCAGCGGCGCCGACCGCGGCTGTGGCGGCAGGCGCCGCGTACTCGGCACCCGGCGCTTCGCGGCCCGAGTATTCCGGATCCTCCCATGGCTCGTAGTCCGAGTCGCCGTACCCCTGCGATTCGTGTCCGCCGACGGAATCGTCCTCGGGCGGAATCTCCCTGCTCACAGCCTCGCTCGCGGCGCTGCCGTCGGCGGCCGGAGCACCGGCCGAGTCGTCGTCGGTGTCACCCGAGGCTTCGGCGGGTGGCTCAGCGGCCGACTTCGTCAGTGACACAGCACTTGCCGACTCGACATCGGTCGGCGGGGCGGTGACAGTCGTGTCTCCATCTGTGACGCCTTCGCCCGGGTCCACTGCGGGAGCGGTTGTTTCGTCGGGTGACGGAGTATTCGCGGTCGCATTGTCTCCGTCGGCTGCTTCGCCGGCAACGCCCTCGCCACGGAGATCACCATCATCGTCGGAGTTCGCGCCGACGCTCGAATCGGCCTCTGCCACTCCACTATCCGATGCGTCGTCGGCACCGGTGGGCCCGGTTTCGTCGGCGCGCATATCGGCCTCGCTCGCGGCCACATGATCCTCCGGCGGGGCGGCGGTTCCGCTGTCGTCGGGGGAGGCGCTACCGCCAGAAGTGCCTGCGGCAACTTCCGTCTCGCCCGCCGGCTCGGACTGCGCTGACTGTGCACTATTCGGCTGTATGGCGCGATTCTCGACCGGAAGTCGAGTTTGTGCGCGGTCAGCGCAGTGTTCGGCGGGTTCTATCGAGGCTGAGGGGTTCGGCGAAGCGCTACCCTGTGAAACCTCCGCTGCGGCAGGTGCACTCACCAATCCGGCCAAGGGCGAAACCGTATCGGCCGTATCGCCGCCGGGAGCCTCTGCGCTGCGCGGAGCCGACGCGGTCTCGGATCGCTCCTCGCTGCCCGATTCTTGTTCGGGAGAACGCTGTTCATGACCGCGCGTTGCCTCGGGCACCTCAGCCGATACCGCCGACGCGTGCGGCCGATGCGCGAGCCGATCGATCGCGGCGAGAAACGCGGGCGTACTCGCCTGCGCGAGCCGAGTACTCACCCGCGACGAACCACCCGCGACAGCGTCCGTCTCCTCGGCGTCACCGAGTTCGATCGAGGCAGGCGCGGCAGGCCGACTCGTGGTCGACGGATCGAGCCGCGCGGGAAAACCCTGATCCGCCAAGGCGACCCGGCTGGGCAGCAGTTGGCTGAGATTCAGTGCCGCGAACACCCGGCGCACATCGTTGACGCTGAGCCGGACCGTGCGCCCGGTCTCGGCGTGGAAGTAGTCGTGCAGGGCCGTCGAGTCGTCGCGGTGGACGAGGACGGCGCGGTATCCGTCGGCGATGCGGGCCTCTTCGAGGGTGATCTGCGAGCCGGGCTGGGGGACCAGCGCGACCACCGCGTTCACCCATCCGAAGATCCCGGACTGCTGCAGCAGGTTCTTCGCCGCGAACACCTGCCGCCGCACCTGCACGAACGGATTCGGTACCCGCACCGCGTGATAGAGCGCGGCCTCCTCGCCACCGACCGTCCACGGCCCGTTGGGCGGGGTGGAGAGCGTGCCGTCCTGGCGGACGGTGAACCCCTTCACCTCCACCACGGTGGCGCCTTGCGGCGTGCACACCAGCGCGTCGACCTCGACCGATCCGCCCCGGCTCTCCGGCACATGGCACCGGAACACCGCGACGCCGCCCACCGCGGACGCCCAGTCCCGGATCGCCGCGCCGACGACCTCTTCTGCGCCTTCGAGTTCGGTTTCGTCCGCGACAACGACGATCACCACGACCCCCTGTGCAACCGATTGCGGACCTCTACCAGGATACGACCTACGACATCGAAACCGAATCCCGTTGCCGAGCAACGGGATCGGCAATCGTGATTACCGCTCTCACCACGGGGCGCCGGGGAACCGCCCCGGCGAGGGTTCCGCGCTGGCAGGCCGGACCCATTCCAGTGGTGGCCGGGTGACCTGACCTGCGACTATGGCCAGTCCCGTCGGCCGGTCCACCGCGACAAACCCGAAGGGCCGATCGATGCGCACCGAGGTGATCGTCGACCAGCTCTTCTGCGGAACGCCGCCCGGCGCCATGGCGACCGCGGAGACGGCGGCGGCTTCGAATCCGGTGGCATCGAACCGGGCGACGACATTCTGGCCCGCGGCCTCCACCGCCAGCGGCGCCGGACTGAGCCCGGGGAAATGGCCTCGGTTCCGGTCGAGCGCGGCGGAGAGGCCGAACAGCGCGGCATGGCGGGTGAGGTCGTGGGTGGCCGCGACCTCGAACCCCAACATGTCCAGCCCCGCCGCGTGCGCCTGCTCCGCCGGAACCGTTGCCTTCTGGAGAGTGAGAGTGCTCTTCATCAGGCAGCCGTCCCTTGCGAGACGACGGTCCTCGCCTGACAGAGAGGATGTAGGTCGGATGACCCCGGTGGTGAACCGCACCGACCGCCGTGACCAGGCAGTCTTGAACCTCGGAAACCCAACCGGTTTGCCTGCGCGCTGACCTGTTCGGGACTTCGACCAGTTGTCCAAACCACGCGCGAGTGCGTCCAATCCGGTGTTGTAGGCCTCTTTCGAGTTCTCACCCCACCACGGCGCGACCGCAGCCTTGCGGGTGTTCCAGGTTTTGCGGAGTGTGGGCAACGACCACCCCAACGACGGGGTCAGCTCATCGTCGCTGATGCCGTAGCTGCGTTCCGCGGTCCGCTGATCCATGACCGCTTTCACCAGCGCAAGCATGTGATTGTGCGCGAACCGCGCCGCCCCCGCATGCGAGCGCAAGGCACGCTGCTGAGTGGGGGTGGGGTCGAGTGCGAACCGGTACGCCTGCGCCACCCATCCTGCCGGGATTTCGAACCTGGCCATCAACACCCCCACTTCTCGCCAGATGTGCCCCCACTAGCCTCCGTGAACACGCGCCCGGTCGCAGGACGTGCAGGGTCGAACACTTCGAACCCGCAGTGTGCCAACCGGTAACAGTTCCACCATGACCACCATGACAGAAGGGTCTGACACGAATTGATACGGCCAGGCTACCGTGTGTTCCCGACTGATCCGGCCGACCCGCATCAGCCCACCGGTCTACATCGCGCGCGACCCGATCGGTGAGCCAGACAGCGGCACGCCATACCCCTACGGCCGCAACAACACCGCGCCGAGTGCCGTTCGATTCTCGAGCTTGCGATGTGCATGCGCGGCCTCGGTCAGCGGAAGTACCGAGTCGACCCCGATGGTCAACAGCCCCTGTGCCGCGACCTCGAGCGCAGCTGGTCGTTGCCGGGCGACTTCGCCGAGCCACGCGGTTCCCGCGCACCCGGTGAGGGTGAGGCCGCGCAGGATGAGGTCGACGGCGCCGAGCTGGGCCGGTGCGCCCGCGAGCCAGCCGTAGCTGAGGATGCGGCCGCTGAGCGGGGTGATGACGTCGAGGAGCGGGGTCAGCGAGTCGCCGCCGATCGAGTCGAACACGACATCGACGGTGTCACCGGCCAAGAGTTCGCGCAGCTGATCGGCCCAGCTGGGCACGGCATGGTCGATCACCTCGGCGGCGCCGTGTGCGCGGGCCAGGCGAGCCTTGTCCGCCCCGCCCGCGGTGGCGATCACTCGCGCGCCGCGTGCCACGCACAACTGGGTGAGGCAGCTACCGACGCCGGTGGCCGCTGCCTCGACCAGAACGGTCTCGCCGGGGGTGAGGGCCGCGGTGGCGACCAGGGCCAAGGCGACCGACCCCGGCATCTGGGTCGCGGCGGCGAGGTCGGTGGTCAGCCCGTCCGGGATGACGGTCACCGAACCCTGCTCGGCGACAACGAGTTCGGCGTACGCGCCGAAGCCGCCGGTGTCGGTGACGACCCGGGCGCCGAG
>NZ_JBHXMY010000458.1:0-4871 GCF_042720195.1 Nocardia sp. NPDC058497
TCCGGTCACGGTGTGCTTTTCCGTGTTTCGGCCGCATAGGGCCCAGCCGAGCGCGCCCCGTACTCACTCTGGCCGACTCTCTGGATGGAGCCCCGCCCGCTGGAAAGTCCTTGCGGCACTGGCAGTGTGGGGTCAGGGGTTCGAGTCCCCTCAGCTCCACCGCAGACAAAAGGTCCGGCTTTCGAGCCGGACCTACTGTCGTTTCAGCCGCGCATCCGGTCAGCCTCACCAGCGCGATCTCGACCGCTGATCGAACGCTCTGATGTCCCCGGTCTGCACGGAGTCCTCACCGGCCTGGACCGGGAGTCGATCGAAATGCGTGAGGTCCCGGTGACGGGCGGGCTGGATCACGCCCCACGTCTTGGACCTGAACGGACAGTGAGGTCGGAGCGGTTGACGATACGGCGTGCTGGCAGTCGGAACGTCGCGTCCTGCGCGCTGGCAGGGCTTCTTCTGGGGCGGGGTGTCGTCGTCGGTGTCTACTGGGGGATGACGATGGGCCCGCAGGAGTTGGCGCCGACGGCGCATCCGATCGCAGTGAACACGGACTGCAGCAGATCGGCGGAGCCGGTGCCCAATGAGCTGCTGTCCGACACCAGCGGGGACTCCGCGGCGGCGGGACCGGCGGCGGTGACCAGTCCGACGGTGATCACGAAGGCTGCGGTGCCGGTGCGCAAAGCACGCGTGGTGAGGTTCATGTCGGAAGCATACGGTTGATCTACTGGGTTCCGAGCGCCCCAAAACCCGGGGGCACCGGTGTGGATTTCAGGACTGGAACGAGGTGGCCTCATGACCGGTACAGGCCACTCGGGGTCGGGACGACTTCGACGAGAGCGACCGGTGATGACTACACGTGGTGACCAGAGTACGACTTCGCCGGCGCGGCGGCCGTCGAGCTGAACGCGTCGTAGTCGGGGCGCAGCGCGAGGGTTGTGCGGCGCTAGACCGTGGCGAGTTCCGGGCTGATCCGCTCGGTGGACGTGTGCTGAACCATCGACTGGTGGAGGTCGGTATCGACGGCGAAGACGGGGAACCTGTCCTCCGCCGGGCACGGCTGAAATCGCACGCGCACCGGGCGGCCGCGCAGCGCCGGGACTTCCCCTTCGATCGACGTGTAGACCCACGGACCCTCGTCGAGTTCGACGATGGCGATCGTCAGCGGCCGTATGCCGCGCATTCCGGTCGCGGCGCGATCCACGACCCGCCACGACACGATCGAACCGGCGCCGCAGGACGGCAACCACTCGAGGCTGTCCGATGGGCAGGACGAGCAGCAGGCAGTCAGCGGCGCGAACAGCTTGTCGCAGCGGGTACACCGGCGAATCATCAACGTGTCGTCGTCGTGCCGCGCGTTGCCTTTGCCGGCGCTACCGCGGTTCGCTGCTTCAGGTGGGTACATCGAGGCCTCCGGGAGATGGTGCTGACGGTTGCTTCAGCGTCTCCTGTGTGCGGAGTCACGGGGACGGTAGATATACCCGTTTTGTGAAGAACGGGCTGGTCTGGCGCGTATCCGGCAGGTGCGGTGGTGTCGGAGGCCGATCGGGTTCGGTTGTGGTCAACACGGCGTAGCCTGGCGCTTGGACCCCACCGTCACCGAATGCGAGGCATGTGCGATGCCGCCAGCCTGCCAGGGCAATCTCCCTGCGGAATTGACTCAGTTCGTCGGTCGAGGACGTGAGATCGGCGAGGTCCGGCACATGCTGTCCGAGTCGCGGCTGGTGACGTTGACCGGGATCGGCGGGGTGGGCAAGACCCGGTTGGCGATCCGGGTGGCCGAGGAGGTCCGCCGGGCGTTCGACGACGGGGTCTGGCTGGTCGAGTTCGGCAAGGTTCGCGAGCCGGAATTGGTGGCCGGGGCTGTCGCGTCCGCCTTGAAGCTGACCGGCCGGACTGCCCAACCCCCGCTGGAACTGATCGTCGAGCACATCGCCTCCCGTCATCTGCTCCTGGTGTTCGATAACTGCGAGCACCTGGTGGACGCGATCGCCGTGGTGACCGAATCGCTGCTGCGCGCCGCGCCTGGTCTGCACATCCTCGCGACCAGCCGGGAACCGGTCGGTATCGGTGGGGAGGTGGTGGTCCCGGTGCCGCCGCTGACGGTTCCCGGGGCCGAGAGGTCGCCGAGTCTGCGCGCGATGTTGCGGTGTGACGCGGTGGCCCTGTTCGTCGACCGCGCGCGTTCGGCTGTCCCCGGTTTCGAGTTGACCGAGGACAGCAAGATCGCTGTCGCCCGCATCTGCCGGCGGCTCGAGGGCCTGCCGCTGCCGATCGAGTTGACGGCGGCCAGGCTGCGGGCGATGTCGCCGGAGCAGATCCTGCAGCGGCTCACCGACCGGTATCGGCTGCTGATCGGTGGCGGTCGCGCGGCGCCGACCCGGCAGCAGACGCTGCGCCAGTGCGTCGACTGGAGCTATGACCTGCTCACCGACCGCGAGCGGGAGCTGTGGGCGCGGGTGACGGTGTTCGCGGGTGGCTTCGAGTTGGACGCCGCGGAGGCGATCTGTGGTGAAGGACTCGAGCCCGGCGATGTTCTCGACCTGGTCGGCTCGCTGGTGGACAAGTCGGTGTTGATCCGGGAGGCCTACGGCGTCCGCGTCCGGTACCGGATGCTCGAAACCCTGCGCGAGTACGGCCGGGAACGGTTGCGCGCCGGCGGTGCCGAGCAGGCGTTGCGGCGTCGTCACCGGAACTGGTTCGGACGACTGGCGCTGCGGGCGTACACCGAGTGGATCGGGCCGAATCAGCTGGAGTGGATCGATCAGCTGAACCGGGAACAGTCCAATCTGCGCGAGGCGATGGAGTTCAGCCTGACCGAGCCCGACGAGGCGGAATCGGCGGAGCGGATCGCGGTCACCCTCTACGAGTTCTGGGTCGCGCGGCAGCGGGTCAGCGAGGCCAGATATTGGCTGGGCCGGGTGCTGGCGAGAACGGGCGGGCTCAGGCTGGAGCACATCGCGGCACTGTGCGCGGACACGGCCTTGGCCGCGCTGCAGACCGATACCAAGTCCGGGGCCGAGCGCATCGAGCAGGCGCGGGTGCTGGTCGAGGGCAGTGGCGACGAGCTGCTGTGCGCGTATGTCGATGGCGCCAGCGGCGTGCTCGGGCTATTTTGTGGCGACCCCCCTGGTGCGGTGACGCAATTGGAGCGCGCCGTGCCGGCGTTCGAGGCCCACGGTGATCTTCTGCATCAAGTGTCGGCTTTGCTGGCACTCGGTGCCGCCTGCTCCCTGTCGCAGGACATGGACCGAGCGGTGGCCTGCCAGGAGCAGGTACTGGCGCTGACCACAGCGCATGGCGAGTCGGTCTACCGGTCCTACGCGCTGGCGCAGCTCAGCTATATGGCAGTCGACCGCGGCGACCTCGAAGCCGGGGCCCCGCTCGTCAAGGAGAGTCTGCGGCACTCCCGGGCGATCGATGACTGGACGGTCGTCGCCAGCTGTCTGGCGACACTGGCCTTTGTCGCGGCCGAGCAGCACCAAGCGGCGCGCGCCGCTGTGCTCGTCGGCGCCGCCATGTCGGTCGGAGAATCCGTGGGCGGCCAGACGGCCAAGATTCTCGAGGTGTTCCGCCACTACGATCAGGCGCAGCAATTCGCCCTGCGCGCGCTCGGGCGGCGCGCCTTCGAGGCGGCGCTGCACCGGGGCCGCGATCTCGACATCGACGCGGCCCTCGCCTTCGCACTCGAGGAGCGACCGCCGGCGACGGAAGAGCCGCCTGCCGCGATGGCCGCACTGACCCGTCGCGAGAAGCAGATCGCCGAACTCATCGCCCAAGGTCTGACCAACCGGGCCATCGCGGACAAACTCGTCATCTCGCAGCGCACCGCCGCGGGGCATGTCGAGCACATCCTGAGCAAGCTGCACTTCACGACACGCGCCCAGGTCGCGGCGTGGGTGGTTGCCCACAACGAGAAGTAGACCGCAGATGCCGATCTCTTCCGGGCAGCTCGGTTTCGCTACGTCGCGGCGAGTGCCGTACTGGTCCCGTCGGCGGACGTGCGCTGCTCGCCGGGCTTTCGGGTATCGGCACTCACGGCGAAGACCGGGAACCTGTCATCCGGCGGACACGGCTGAAATTGCACCCGCACCGGACCGCCCCACGGCACCGGGAATTCCCCCTCGATGGACGTGTAGACCCACGGCCCCTCGTCGAGTTCGACAATGGCGATCGTCAACGGCGCCACACTGTGCATCCCGGTCGCCGCGCGATCCACCACCCGCCAGGACACGATCGAACCGGCGCCGGAGGAAGGCAGCCACTCGAGGCAATCGGATGCGCAGGACGAGCAGTCGACAGCCAGCGGCGCGAACAGCTTGTCGCAGCGGGTACACCGGCGAATCATCAACGTGTCGTCGTCGTGCCGCGCGGTGACGTCGCCGGCGCTGCCGCAGTTCGCTGGATCGGGTGCGTACATCGAGGCCTCCGGGAGATGGTGCTGACGGTTGCTTCAGCGTCTCCTGTCCGCGGCGTCGCGGGGACGGTAGATATACCTGTTTTTGTGAGGGAAACACGGCGTAACCTGGCGCTGGGGACCCTGTCACGACCGAATGTGAGGCCTGCCCGATGCAGCCTGCCACCCGGGGCACGCTGGGGAATCTCCCCGCGGAACTGACTCACTTCGTCGGTCGAGGACGTGAGATCGACAAGGTCCGGCACATGCTGTCCGAGTCGCGGCTGGTGACGTTGACCGGGATCGGCGGGGTCGGCAAGACCCGATTGGCGATCCGGGTGGCCGAGGAGGTCCGCCGGGCGTTCGACGACGGGGTCTGGCTGGTCGAGTTCGGCAAGGTTCGCGAGCCTGAGCTGGTGGCCGGGGCTGTCGCGTCCGCCTTGAAACTGACCGGGCAGACTGCCCAACCCCCGCTGGAACC
>NZ_JBHXMY010000459.1:0-4867 GCF_042720195.1 Nocardia sp. NPDC058497
GCGCGCCCGCCCGGCGCCGTGCCCCCCCCGTTCCCGGTGGTTACCCTGGGCTGGAGGAACATCACGATCTCTCCCCCCGAACAGTCCGCTGTCACCGGAAGGAAGCCCAGATGAGTCCCACCATCGGCGCCATCGTTATCCCCGTGTCCGATCTGGAGTCCGCCAAGTCGGTCTATAGCGCGCTCTACGGCGAACCGCATACCGACCAGCCGTATTACGTCGGCTACTCGGTCGACGGCTTCGAGGTCGGACTCAGCCCCCAGGGTGATCTCTCCGTCGGCCCGGTCGCATTCAACGACGTCGACGACGTGGACGCCGTCCGCGCTGCTTTGATCGCTGCAGGTGCCGCTGAACAGTCCGCGCCACGCGAAGTGGCCCCGGGCGTCCGGGTCTGCGTATTGACCGACCCCAACGGAAACCCTGTCGGTCTACGAGGCGCGTAGGGGACAGAGTGGGCAAGCGTTGTCTGTCGGTCTATGTCGCCGAAGCGGTGCGGCATCACCTCGAGATGGACCGTCTCGCGGAAATCGTTGCGGATTTCGAGTCCTGCCACGAGCCGCTCACGGATACCGAGGTTGAAGCCGTCGCTGTGGAGATGTTCGGCCACTGCCCCCCGGGCGCTGCCTGAAACAGCCTGATGGGCGGTCGTTCTGGTCGTTCAGATCTTTACGACGCGAACTCCGGGCCCGCAGAATACTCGCAGATCCTCGGGATCGGAGGTCAGCAGCACGACAGGGCCGGAGACTGACAATGCGGTTGCCGCCACGATCGCATCGAGCGCGTACTTGTGTCCGTGTAGTCCATGCGCGGCAAGTAATTTGCTCGCGTGGCGGGCGATCGCCTCAGTCGATGGGAGTGGATTCACCCGCGAGACCGCGTAGTCGAACCGGGCTTGCGGGGTATTCGGGTTCCGGGCTTCGACAAGGGTGACCGTGCTCGCGACTACCCGGCTGTCTTCCGCCTCGGCAGCCGCCATCCACTCGGTCAGCGCCGATGTGCGTTGAACAAGCTGGGACAGGCCTTCGCAATCGAGAACCAGGCTGCCGCTCACGCAGCGCCGATTGCATCGTCGCGCAGAAGTGCGCGCTTGGCCTCTACAGCCGCCCGGTCGACCGGACCGTGTTCAGCCTCGGCGGCCTCGATGAGCTCGCGAAGACGATCGCGTTCGAGCTGCCGTTGGATGAGCGCCTCGACGTATGCGGACATACCGCGCTTGCCGGTACGCGCTTTCAGCGCTGCGATCGTGCCCTCGTGCAGCGAGACCGAGACAGGTCGCACCGGACCTTCGCCGGGGAGCGCGGATGAAGTCATGACCCATATTAACAAATCAATTGTTATCCGTGTTGACAATCAGAGATCTGCCGGGAGAATCCGGAACGCGCGGTGAGACGTCAATGGGGTCAGCGCGCGGAAGTCTCGATGGTCAAGGGTCAGAACCGCATCGGTCTCGTACTCTGCGGCCAACGCGACGCATACCGCATCGGCGAGATCCAGGTTGAGGGCCGGATACAGAGTGCGCACAGCGTTCGCTTGGTCGAGAATGTCGGCTGTGATCTGAGCGATCTCGAAGGCGCCCATGCGGACTTGCGCGCTGAGGTCCTCGATCATCGACTGAGCCAGGGCCCGGCCGAGTTCCCGCCGCCCGACATGATCGAGCTCGGCGAACGCCAGCGGTGACAACACGACCAAACCGGCGTTTTCGAGGGCGGCGAAGGCTGCATCGCTCTCCGGTGCGGATGTATCGAAGGCTGCGATCAGGCCGGAGGTATCCGCAATGACAATTCCGGTTCCGGTCACGCAGCGCCGTCTTCAGCGAGAATCTCCTCGGTACGCGCGGCGAGTGTGGGATCGCCGCTGGCGAAACGGCGCAGTCGTAGTGGCTCAGATCTGCGCCGCAACCGCATCGCGGCCAGGTGGATCGCTTCCCGAATGATCTCCGCTTCACTTGCATCCGAGCGCGAGGCGGCGTCCTTGATCACCGCCAGGTCATCAGCTTCGGCGTAGACCATCGTGCGCTTCAGTGGCATATGTGCATGATAGCATATATGCCACTTGGTTGATGGTTACGACTGCTGGGAACCGAACCGGATCCATACCCCGGATGTCCGGTGGGCATGGATCGCCTTTGCGGCGACCCGCATGGCGAGCCCGTTCACCGCACCGTCCGGCACGCTGACCGCGTGATCAGCGGTCCTGATCATGACCACCTGATCGAACTGATGATCCACACCGGCGTACTCGTAGACGACTTCGTCATCGGTCTCCGAACACAGCCGGAAGACCAGGTAGATGGCCATCAGGGCATCCGGGACAGTCGGTCGGTGAACATCGCGATGTGCTTGGCGAGCCGATGCGTCAGTTCCGCGGGTGGACCGGGGATGACGGTGAAGTTGTCGGCGTCGTGATGCTGGATCAGATAGCGACCGTCGTCCAGGTAGTCGAGCCAGAGGAATGCTTTGCCGTCGGAGGTCGGCCGCGAATCCACCTGGTAGCCGGGGTAGACGGTGATCTCGCCGGTGCCGATGCGGGGTCGGCGGAAGAACCGCTGCGTCTGTTCGACCGGGGACAGGCGGGTGGGGTGCCGGGCGTACGTGGCGGCGTCGAGATCGCTGCGGCGGCCTTGGAAGCGCGGCGTGGTTCCGCCCTGTACGTGCGGGAGTTTCGCGACGATCTCGGCGGCTAGGTCGGCCAGCGGCACAATGCTCAAGGTGAGGTCGCCGCCTTGTTCGCGGGTGGGCCCGGGAGCCTGGACCGCCAATGCCGCGTGGTCCTCGATGATTCCGGCGAACACCCGCACGACCTCGGTTTGGCCGGGCCCGTGCAGGCGCTCGATCTCGACGCGAACCTGAGGTTCGAGCAGCGCACCGAATACCTTGTGCAGACCCTGGTCGTAGATCTGCTGCAGTCTGCGTCCGGCGGCCTCGCGCCGCTCATTATGGATCTCGATGGTTTCCGCGAACTCGGGCTGAAAGGTCAGCGGGTAGGGCAGCCGGTCCCGGCCATGCGCTTCGAGTCCGATGGCGAACGCGTGCGGGTCGAGCACCCAGCGGCCGACGGGCACCTGCCTGCGCTGTATCGTTTCGCCGTCCGACAGCCTTTGGTTCCAGTTCACGCGCCGATCACCCCGCCCGGCGGAAGTGTCGGTGGCAGCTGCCCGATGAGCTCGCTGTCCCGGTCCTGGATGAGGTAATCGGGAGTGGTGTGCTCGTTCTCGTCGTCTTTGCCGTTGGCGCCACGCCCACCGCCCATCATGCCGGGCATTCCGCTCATGCCACGCGCACCCGCGGCACCGCCCGCCGCCGCGCGGGCGCCCGACCCGGCCGGGCTCGCACCGACCGGTGAACCCGGCACGCTGCGACCAGCACCGGGCGCGGTCGGACCCCCGGCGATCCCGCCACCGGGCGAGCCGGAGCCAGGGGAGCCACCACCGGTTCCGGCGGGCTTGTCACCCGTCGGCTGGCCGGTCCCGGTGGGCGTCGTGGCGGCCGGGTTGGTCGCCGTCGGGTCAGTGCTGCGGGGTTCGGTCGAGTCGTCGTCGGAACTGTCGTCCTGGTCGTCGCCGGAGTCGGTGGTCTGCGGCGTCGTGGTGGTTGGATCCTCTTGCGTTACCGCGGGATTGGTGGCGGGAGAACCGCCGCTGCCGTTGTTGCCGTTGTTGTTGGCGCCCCCACCGTTGCTGCCCCCGTTGCCGCCGTTGCCGGGCACGCCACCGGGATCGGTGGCATCGTTCTTCGGCACAGGAAGCACCGGCGTCTGATTATCGACGGTGGTCGAACCCGGCTGATACGTGCCGATCATGAAGAGCCGGGCGTCTTCTTGAGCCTCGGTGGCGCGATGCTTCGCGGCCTTGACCACGCCGTTGCCAGGAATGTGGCTGATGAACTCGTCGAAATCAGACACGTTCTCCGGTTTCGGAATTGCGATCTTCGCCTGTCCGAGTAGGCCTTCCATGTGGTCGATACCGTTGGCGACCATCTGAAACGCCGTGGGCAGCTTGGTCGCGTCGGCGGTGTAGCTCTTGATCGCGTCGATCGCCGCGTTCCCCGATTGCCCCGACCACTTCTCCGACAGCACCCGTTCGAAGCTGGTCCGGTAGTTGTTGACCGCGGTCTCGGTCCCCGTCGTGAGCCGTCGCCAGCCGTCCGCACCGGCATTCACGTCCGCAGCGTTGACACCGGACACGCCGTCCGGGCCGTTGAGCGCTTGCCAGATCTGCAGGTGCGTCCATGTGCTGAACGGCTCCGGGTTGATCACCGCCGCTTTGTCCATCGTCAGACCGGAATTGGCGCTCAACCGCGACCACTCATCACTGATGATGGTCCGGTCGCCCTCCCACTTCTCCCTGCCGTCCTGATCGAGTCGGCTGAATTCGTCGGCCCGGTCGTGGTTGTCCATGACCTTGAAAATGCCGAGAGTGCCCACGTGACCCGCGAACTCACCGAAGGTGCCGACGCCATCCCAGAACCCCATCAGATGCCAGCCCCTGTCGCACCGAGGTCGCCCGCGGTCTGCTGGTCGACGGCTTGCAGTTTGCCGATGGCGGCGAGGAAGGTGTCGCGTTGGTCGCGGGCGATGGCGATGTGCGCTTCGAGTCGTTTGACCGCTGACTCGTCGGCGGTGGCTTTGCGTTCGAGCTTCTGTTGGATGGCGATGGCTGATGGCAACGCACCCCAACCGTTCAGGCGGGCAAGACCGCTCGCATTGCTCTTCTGGACTTCCAGAGCTTCGATGTACTGGGTGACGACATCGGCGATTGCGTGCCCGAGTCCCACCTCGATCTTGAACGAGCCGGTTTTCACCAGCGGAGTCAGGTTAACCCCAGAAAAGTCGGTGTGCGGAGGCAATTGACGGAACCCCCACGCACAGC
>NZ_JBHXMY010000460.1:0-4865 GCF_042720195.1 Nocardia sp. NPDC058497
TCCCTCACTTTCGTTTACTATGTCGGTGGGGGGTTTCGATCGCGTTCTGGGCGCGGCCTTCGGCTTTGCCTTGGGCGCGGCCTTCGGCTTTGCCTTGGGCGCGGCCTTCGGCGCGGAGGCGTTCGGCGGTGGTCATGAGTGCCTCCTTGGCGCGTGGCCCTAGTTGGTCGATCACTGGTTGCAGGGCGGTGACGGTGATGTTCGCGGTGATCAGAATGTAGTTGAATACGGCGTTGTAGGTATCGCGGGCATATGGACCGTCATCGACGGCTTGCAGGTCCTCGATCAGGTTCAGGATATCGGAAACCGAGGTGTCCTCGCCGGGTGTGATCTTGTGCATCATGAACACGATGCGGGCATCCGCGGTCAGGTCACGGGCACGGATCGCTGGCAGGTCCAGGGGCGCGATGTCGTCGAGAATCATCTGGAACTGCGGCAGGTGACCGGCCATGACCCCGAAGGCCGCCTGGTCCAGGTCGTACAGATCGGCCATCGCCTCAGGGGTGTTCCAGCGGGAACGGCGGTGACCGGAGTGCACAACGATCGGGACGATGGCTGGGATGCGGCGGGTGTTCGGGTGTTCGTCGCGGTACTGCCGCCAGATACCGGTCATGTAGGTCAGCAGCCGCAGCGGCATGATCGGGTCGGGGCGGGATTGATGTTCCAGCAGCACGTACACGAACGCGGGGTGCCCGCTGGTCAGGCGGGTTGCGAACAGGAGGTCGCTGGCGCAGCCGCGCAAGTCGTCGGTGATGTAGCTGCCAGGTTGTAGATCGAGGTGGGTCAGATCCAGGAAGGTGAGCAGGGGTGTGTCGAGGGCTGCGCGGATTTCGCTGGCAGCGTCGGGACGGCGTTTGAAGATCTGACGGAACAGGGCATCATGGGGGCTGTCCGGGATCGAGGCCATACCGCGAAAATTACACTCGCACACCGACAAGGCCGCTGCGAGTTTCGAAATCCGTCGGAGCGGATGTGATCGTCTGGTCAGCGGCCCGCGACCAGTGTCGCGCGGACGCGACCGTCGCCGATCGCCTGTCATGGTCGACACCACGGCTAACTGATCGACACGCGAATGCGCGACGGGTGAAGACATCTACTGGCGACGGCAACTCGTGGCTGGGGATGACCTGGATTCTTTTGTTGTGCAATTGGATCGGGTCGGTGAAGCTCACGTGGTGCGTACCATCAGCAGTTCGTCGGTGTCGGGGTGTAGTTCCCAGTCCGATGATGCGAACCGGTCGCCGAAGTACCGGCAGAACTCGGCATCGTTGAATGCGGCGAGCGCCCGGAAGTCGAACGGATCGAGATCTGCTGCGCCGGCGAGGGGGTCGTGGCTACGCATGGCGGTGCTCGCTTTCGGTGGTGGGGGTGTCGTGTCCGGCAAGGAGCCCGCCGATCAGCGCGGCGCAGCGGGGTGCGTCGTCGAACCACGGGGCGTGGCCACTGGGGACGACGACGAGCTGGGCGCCGGGAATCCTCGTCACGGATGGTCGTGCCAGATCGGGTGAGCTGAACACGTCGTGCTCGCCCCAGACGAACAGCACCGGGGTGTCGATCCGTGCCAATTCCGCGTCGGTCAGGACGTTTTCGGGGCGTGGGGTGCGGCCACGCATCAGTCGGCACAGCAGGGATCGGTACGACGCGGCTTGGCCGGGCAGGCGCAGTGGCAGGCGGTGCAGGTCGAGCATGTCGTCGGACATGGCACGTGCCGCCGGGGCGCCGATCGCCTCCGTGAGGGCGAAGCGGGCGACGAACCGAGGGGACGGCAGTCGCATCAGGCGCTGGTCGAGACCGCCGCGGATCGGGGAGGTCAGCGACTCCATCTCGGCGATGCCCCGGGATCCGGGTAATGCGGTGGCCGGGGTGGCGACGATCGCTGCGCGCGTCAGCCGGTCCGGTGCGTCGAGCGTCGCCCACAGGGTGAACAGGCCGCCCAGCGAACTGCCGACGAACGCGGCTCGAGCCACGTCCAGCGCGTCGAGAGTTCCGGTGAGCACGCCCATCGCGAGCTCGCGGACGGTCCGTCCCTGCCAGGAGTACGGGGGTGCGAGGCTGTGGCCGGGCAGGTCGATGAGGATGTGCCGGAAGCCGGGCAACTGGGCGACGAGGGGTGCCATGCCCAGGACGGGCGCCGAGATGCCGTTGATGTGGACGACCGGTGCACCGGATCCTGTTGTCAGGACGCGGACCTGAACCGATGGGGCGCGGAGTGTGACCAGGCGTTCGGTGATCGTCAGTCCGTAGGTGCCGGCCACGCGTTGTTCGGCCGCGCGGATTCGGTGTTCGAGGCTCTGGGAATTGCTCATGTCCCTACTGTCGGACTCGGGTGCGGGCGGTGTCTTGAACGAATGTTCCGGCGGTCAGGTCGACGCGAGCGCACCCGGCGTGATCCCGGCGAAGGCCGACACATCACGGTGTAGATGCGATTGGTCCGAATAGCCGCAGGCCACCGCGACATCGGCGGGGGAGTGGCCGGTCACCAGCAGGTCGAACGCGGACCGGAACCGGACCACCATCGCGGCACGTTTGGGTGTCACCCCGACCTGTGTGGTGAATCTCGACCACACGCGTTTGCGGCTCCACCCGGTGAACTCGGCCAGGTCCCGCACCCGCACGTCACCGTTGCTCGCGACAATGCGATACCAGCAGGCGGTGACTTCGGGATCGGCCGACCTGGTCGAGGCCCGGTCGGTGAGGAACCGGGTCGTCACAGCGAATCGGCCTGCCCACGTTGCCGTTTCGGCCAATCGCTCGCGGAGCAGTGTTGCCGCCGGGCCCCAGACATCGCCGATATCGGCCACCGTGTCGCGCAGATCGCCGGGTACACCACCGAGCAACCGGTAGGCGGCGATCGGCGACAACCGCACCTCGAGACATTCGAATCGTTGCGTGCCGACACGGCGCGGTCCCGGCGACAGACCGGCGACCACGCCACCAAAGCTGTTCTGCCCGAAGGGATTTCCCACGGCGAGCCCGCTCTCGCCGAACTGGATGACCACAGTGACTTCCGGTCGGGCGACGACCTGCATGTCCGCCCCGCCTGCCACCCGATCACGAAAACCGCCCATCGTCACCCCGTCGATCAAGGGTGCGCTCGGTTCGGCAACCTCCCAACCCGCGAGCTCACGTTCGGACATGATCGGCCGCACGCTTCGAGACTACGAGCGTGGTGGCGGGCCAGGCAACGGGTCAGTGGTTGTCGAAGCGGGCGCGGTCGGCGGCTTCGGTGCCCGCGTCCCAGCCCTGCTCGCTGCGGATCGTGATGCCCCTGGTGCGGACGGTGGGGAAGTAGGTGTCGAAGGCCTTGTCCACTCGCTGCTGGTGGGAGGCGAGGACCGGGAGCAGGCGTGCGGGGTCGGGGGATTCGGCGATCGTCGCCTCGGCGGCCTTGGTGAGGCGCTCGCCGATTCTGGCGGCGTAGGCGGTGAGGAAGGCCTTGCGGTAGTGGCGGGAGCGGGATTCCTCGGTGGTCGTGGTCTCGATCATCGCGCGGGTGGCTTGGACCAGCAGTGAGGTCGACAGGAGTTCGACGGCGTCGAGGTCGGTGTCGTCGCCGACGATGGTGACGAAGCCCCAGTCGGCGAGGAAGATCGCGCGGCAGCGGTTGGCGCGGGTGACCATGTCGACCAGGAGGGCCTTGGCGTCGGTGTAGGGGGTCTCCAGCCAGATGCGCCGGGCGGCGGGGAGATCGAGGTCGGTGGTTCCGTGGTCGAGCAAGGCGCGGTCGATCGCGTATTTGGTCATGAGTTCCTGCGCTTTGGCCGAGAGAGTTTCCGCCTCCTCGGCGAAGGAGGTCGACTCGGCCTTCGCGAGGAGCCCGCGCACTCGGCCGAGGGTCTTCTCGTCGACGTGGTGGTGCGCGTGCCTGGGTGCGGTGCCGGGCAGCGGCAGGATCTGTTCGAGTTTCGGCAGGCGGATGAGCAGGGCGAGGGCGGTCAGCGCGGCGGCGAGAGCTTCCGAGGCGGTGAGCAGTGCGCGGTCGGCCCACTGCGCGAAGTGGGGGCGCTCCGCGGTCCACCACACCGTGGCGCCCAGCTCGTCCAGCTGCGACTGCCAGATCTCGTCGACAGCCTCGGCGGCGAAATCGGCGCGGTGCGCGGCCATCAGATCTGTCAGATAACCGACCGCGAACTCGTCGACCCGTCTGCGTGCTGCCTCGTGGATGTCCACGGGCAACCACCCGAATTCGAAGGCGCGGGCGAGGATCCGCGCACCGGCGAGCTGAACCCCAGCGGCCAGGTCGGCACCGGCCACCTGCTCGGCGAACCGATCGACCGCGGTGGTGTCGCCCTGCGCAGCGACGAAAGCGACCGTCGCGATCGCGTCGGCGACCTGCGGCAGATCACCCGCCAGCGCGGCGTCGACCGGAAGTCCGCCTGCGGCTGCCGGTCGTCGCCCGGTGCGACGTCGACGATTCTGCTTGGCCACGAGCTGCGCGATCCTGTTCGGTGGAGGAACCACCCCGCGGGGCGGCAGCGAATTGTTCGCGTCGTCCATTGTCGCGTATCGCCTCGGTGGTCCGGCGTGGTCATCCGGTCCACCGGCAACTGCGACAGCTGCCGGCAGCCGCGCATCGTATTCGTCTCTCGCCCAAGGAGGTCCGAGCCGATCCGGTTCCAGAATGTGACGGGCTGGCTTAGGGTGACGACATGAGCTATCGGGGGATGCTGGCCGACGAACGCCGGGAACTGATCGAACTGCTACGCGGGCTCACCGAGCAGGAGTGGGAGACACCGTCGCTGTGCGCGGGCTGGCGGGTGCGTGACGTCGTCGGTCACCTGCTGACGGACACGCTCGGCCCACTCGGCTACGCGGCCGCCGCGGCGCGCAACCGCGGGTCGGTGGACCGGATCAACAACGCGCTC
>NZ_JBHXMY010000461.1:0-4863 GCF_042720195.1 Nocardia sp. NPDC058497
TCGCGTGGTCGCGGTGTGTGGCGAGAAGTGGTTCGCCACGGTAGTTCTCGGACACTGGCTTTCCGGTCCAGCCGTGCGCTCGACACGCATTGAGAGGCCGTTTGTGTGCCGGCGTCCGCGCCGACGGCTACATCCAAACAGGCTGTCCCCCATCCGACTCCGAAGGAGCGCAATTCCGTGGATGCTGATCATGAATTCTCGCAATCAGCTGCCGACGAGGCACCGCCCGGCACCGACGCTGTCCCGAGCACGAAAGTGGGTACCGCCGGGGAGCTGATTGCCGCGCTGCCCGCCATGCTCGGATTCGTCCCTGCCCGTTCAGTGGTCGTTGCCCTGCTGCACACCATCGATGGAAATGCTGGTCGGCGAGAGATTCGCGCGGTGGTCCGGTTCGACCTCGATGCGGTCACCGAACCTGACTCAGCTCACCAGGTGTTGAGCATGCTCGATTCGATGTGCCTGCGCGAGGGCGCGATCGCGGCGATGGCGGTGATCGTCGACGATCGACCCGAGGCTGACGCGACCGCGGATCGCGCGGTGGAGTACCTGCGTGGGTTGGCGGTTGGGCTGACCCACGCGTGGCTGGTCCCGGCAATCGCGGCCGGGGCGCAGTATCGCGGGCTGCTGAGGGCTGGCGGCGCTGGGACCGCGGAAGATCCGTGCGCGTCGCCGTTAGCGTTCGCCCAGGTCCTCAACGGTGTTCAGATTCGAGGGTCGCGTGACGAACTCGTCGACCTGCTCACCTCGGATCCGGTTCTGGTCGCTGAGGTCGAGCCGCACGTGGGCCCGGCGATCGCGCGCTTCCGGGACGGTTTGGCTGCCGCGGTCACCGACGAGCGCGGCGACACCTACCGGCGAACCGCCGCGAAGTCGGTTCTCGCGCTGATCGCCGCATTCGGTGAGACCGACTGTGCTCCGGAAGATCTGGCCACCGTGATGGCGGCGCTGCGCGACAGAACGATCCGCGACATCATGTTCGGGCTCGTCGGCACCGAGCTCGGCCCTGCGGCACAGATGCTTTGGCATCAGATGGCGCGAGCGGGCACCGGCCCGGATCGGGCCGAAGCCGCGGTACTGTGCGGCTACGACGCTTACTACCGCGGCGACGGCGCGTACGCGGGGATCTGCATCAAGGCAGCCCTACAGGCGGAACCGTCGAACCCGATGGCGGTCCTGCTCGACGCAGCTCTCAGCGAAGGACTACGGCCTGGCAGGATTTCCAGGATCGCCGAAACAGCGCGCCTGGTAGCGGCCGACCACGGCGTCGACCTCCCGCCAGCCAGCTGACGCGACACCCTACTGCGCGCGACCTTCGTGGTCGACCGGGTCGAGTTGCGTGCCGCCCACCGGGCGACATGGCGAAGTTCAGTCGGGAAAATAGCGGATCGGGATAGCGCGCTCGATCCCAGCTGCCTCAAGATCTTCCAGGGTGAACACCTGGTTCGCTCGATCGCCGAGTAGACCGCTCAGCAGCAGGTCCAGCAGTGCGCGATGCTTGGCTCGCGAGGCGTCCACTGCCGCGCGCATCTCGGACACGAACTCCTGGTGCGCTTCACCGACTCCGAGTTGGTCCAGCTCTTTGAGCAATGCTCCCGCCACGAGGTAGCCGTCCCACGGGGTTCCGGTGCGCTGCAACGACTCCGCAGTGTTGAGTATCAGGCCGTGCACATACTGAGTCGGGTCCCGGCCGACGCTCTGGCGTGAGGTCGGCAGTTCCAGGTCGAACAACCCGCACAGCCCATCGAATTAGGCGCGGCGTTCCTCGGCCATCCACCGCGGATTGCGTTCGTCGGTGACCACGTCGACATAGGCATCGCGTAGCTCACCCACCCCGAACCGGGTCGGCGGGTTCGGTACCAGGCTCGCGTAGTCCTCATCCGGTAGCACCGTGCCATTGTCGTGGAACCGCCTCAATGCTGCGGTGCGAACGACGGTCGAGGACCGGATCCCGGCAACGCCGTCTCCTCTGCAGCCACCTTGTTCAGCTGCGCATGGTCGACCTGTCACCTGCGTCCCTCACTGGTGATGGGCCCGCCGTGCACCGCCACTTCCACGCCGATCGCACCGTGCGCGGTGGGGCGGCCGAGTACGTACCAACCGTCGCCGGCGTCCGTGCTGACGCCATCGTCCCAGGCCTGAGCGATCACCCGCCCGTCGGACCCGACTTTCTTGGCGATGTCGGGTCTGTCCGAGTTCCAGGATTTTTGTTCCACGTTCCACGAATCGAAAGGACTGTTATGGCAGGCGAGACGAGCATCCCCTTGGTGGGAAATCTCTGCTCCGAAGTAGAGCTCACACTCACCCCGGCCGGTGTGGCGGTGGCGCACTTTACCGTCGCCTCAACACCGCGCTACTTCGACCGTAACCTCGGTCAATGGCGCGACGGTGAAGCGTTGTTCCTGCGCTGCAACGTGTGGCGCGAACCCGCGGAGAATGCGGCAGCCACGTTGTCGAAGGGCTCGCGGGTTCTGCTTTTCGGCAGACTCAAGCAGCGCAGCTTCCAGAGCCGTGACGGCGAGAAGCGCACGGTGATCGAGGTCGAGGTCGACGAGCTCGGCCCGAGCTTGCGGTGGGCGACAGCAGTCCTCACCCGAACCACCGTCAATCGGACAAACACCAGCGGCGACAGCGGCTTCGGGCACCAACAGGTGGCTCCGAACGCGAGTACACCGGCCCCCGATAGTCCTGTGGTGTCCGACGATCCGTGGTCGGCACCGGCCACCGGTTCCATGGCCGACGAAGTCGGTGGTGGCGAGGGGTGGGCAACGCCGGCCTTCGCCGGGGTCGGTGCCGGGGTGTTCGGCGGTGAGCCCGACTTCTGACCGCGTCCGCCCGGGCCCACCTCAGGAGCCGGCTGCTAGTTGGGTCGGTTGTTGTGGGTCCGGGTGACGGTCTGGGGTGGGCCCAGCCGCTCGAGGGCTACCAGGACAGCGTGCGCCACGGCCACGGGCCCGCGCCCGGCGGAAACGAATCCCCCACGCACGGTTCCAGCCACGGCCACCGGTCTCGTGGTCGAGCGTGGGCAATTCGTTCCCGCACGCAGTGGCGCGTTCCCGCCGCCGCGTCGCCCACTGTCCTGGTCGGTAGCCCTCGGCTGGGCCCACCCCAGCCCGGCACCCTCCTTTTCGTGAAAGGCGTGGCGTTCCAGCGCGCCCGGGTGCCGCCGTCATCTCCGTCTTCTCAGTCAGGAGTACTGCTGTGTCCGTCACCGCTTCCACCTCCCCCGACAGCCACCAACCAACTATCGACGACGCGCAGGTGTCGGGGACACAGGCGTTCCTCGATGCGATCTTCGAGATCGAGTTGATGCTCGACCTCGATCGCCGTGCGGCGTTCGAGTCGTTCCCCGCCGCGTTGGCGTTGGCCACCGACGCTGATTGGGCGCTGCTGGATTTCATGGTCGAACAGTTCACCCTGCATCCGCGCGAAGCCGCGCTGCTCCGACTCGACGCCCGCTGGCAGGACGCCGACGAACTCGAGCGCGAGCGGATGCTGGCGCTGGTGCCCGATACCGACCCCGGTCTGCACTCCCACGCCGACCACGACCTCACCCAGATCCTGGCGACTCGTGCCCGTCGTAACGGGACAACCGTCGAAGCCGAGCAAGCCAAGCTGCAAGTTCAGCTCCTCGCCGCAGAGATGCCTCGCGCGTCGATCCGGACGTGGCGTAACCCGCCGCCTCGCTTGCACCTGACCCCGACCCGGCGCATCGACACCTCCCGATTCGCACCCGCTCAGATCCGTGCTCGTGTCAGCGCCCGCGGTAAGCGGCGACCGGCCCAGGTCGAACCATCCGTGGTCGCGACCTACATCCGTGAGAGCTTGTTCGTCGACACCGAAGTCGCCGAACAAACTCGCTTGCGGCGACGTTGGGCCGAACTGTCCGCCCGCGGTATCACCTTCACTTCGTCTGCACCGCGAGGCTGGACACCGCGCCACCCTGGCGACCGGCCGCCGCTGCCAGCGGAGTTGTCGACCGCGATCTGGGATCACCACTACTGCACTCATGTCGCCGACCAGCGCGACCACGAACGCGCGATGGCCGGCGAGTCGATCAAGTCTTCCGAGCACTCCCATGCCTGGGCGGCCGAACGCACCGGACTGCGAGCTCGCGGCGACCGGCGCGAGGCGTATCTGTTCCAAGGCAACGGACTCGACGACTTCCGTACTGCCATGAGCCCGGTCTTGGGGTGGCGGTGCGTGTCGTGCTTCGTCGAACGTGCCGCCTCCGACCAGCGGCCGGTACACGACCGCGACGGTGTGCTGCGTAGCGATGACGGGTTGTGCGACTTCTGCCGCCACGATGACCGCACCGGACTGCCAGAACTCCCGCACGGGTTCACTGGCGTCGATCTCGCCGAGGCGTACTGCTCTTATTTCGCCGAGCACTACCGGGACTCGGCCTGCGCCTTGATCGCCGAGGTTCGTCGCCGGGCCCCGCAGTGGATCACCGAAGTGACCGACCGGTTCCTCGCCGAACACTCAGACCTGCCAGGTTCGCCCGAACCGGTCGACCCCGATGCTGAGCCCAGCCCGGCCGCGGCACCGGCGCGTAGGCAGCGCCGTCAGAAGGTCCTGCCGCCCGGGCAACGCGCCGGTCGGTGCGAGGCCTGCACGAAGTATGTCCCCGTGCACGACGACGGGTTCTGCACTCAGTGCCGGGTCTACCTCGGCCTGTACGTGCCGGCACCGCGCCAGGGTCATCCCGTGGCCGCCTGAGGTCGTCTCACTGTTGGGCGTCTTGGGGGGGGGGCCCCCCACAACCGGTCCCCCCCCCCGCCCCCCACACCCCCCCCCCCCCAACCCCCCGCGCGCCGGCGCCCACCCCGCCCCCCCCGCCGCCGCCGATCGACGATCTCACGC
>NZ_JBHXMY010000462.1:0-4848 GCF_042720195.1 Nocardia sp. NPDC058497
TCCGCCCTCGCTTCTTTCTTCTTCAACACCCCCTCCGCGTCGTCCTCCCCCACCACCCGCCCCCCCACCGGTTTCGCGTTTCCGGGAGTTGTCAGAGCGGCTGGTTAGGGTGACACCATCGCGTGCCGCGGGGCAGGCGGAAGCGAGGGTGGCGTGGGCTGGACAGCGAATGGGCTGCTCGTCGAAGGGACGATCGACGCGGCGCGGTTGCCGGGGCATCCCGGAGACAGCGGCGCGACCGTCGATCTGGCGCAGGCGTTCTCGCGTCCGGTCGACTACGCGGTCGCCGAGGTCGACGGGTGGACGTCGATCCTGGATCCGCACATCCTGGTGACCTTCGACGACGACGCGGTCCTCGCGCTCTCGGGAACCCGCCGCGCACTCGCCTACGCCGCCCACAGCGTGTCGGACACCTACGGATTCGCGTGGTACTCCGGCGGGCAGCCGATTCGGCGAATCATCTACTCGGCGGGCGAGCTCGCCGACGAAACGGGCGGCGTACTCCCCGACGAAGCCCGGCTCGAAGCCGACCTCGACGAGGACTTCATCTTCGACATCATCGCCGGACTGACCGGACTCGGCTGGGGCAAGATCGCCGACGCCACCTATCGCGTGTGGACGGCATGAAGCCGGATCCGGCGCGAGTTCAGAGTGCCGCTGTGTCGTCGGTGTGGAGGACTCGGGCGAGGCGGTGGGGGTTGACATCGAGGAGTTTGCGGTCCCATTTGCCTAGGTCGGCGGCGGCGGCGTAGGTGGTGTCGAGGAAGTTCAGGAGGGTGGCGTCGGGGTCGGGGGATTGGCGGACTACGTCGTAGGGGAGGACGAATTCGCCCAGGGTGGCGTCCCATTCGGCGCCGTCGGGGCCTGCGGGGCGGGTGGAGTAGCCGTGGGGGGCGGGGTAGGCGTAGGCGTAGAAGGTGCCTTCGGTGCCGCCTGCCCAGAAGCCGGCGCTGGCGCATTCGCGGGAGTAGGACTCTTCCATGACCCAGTCGGGGCAGTTGGGGGCGCCGCCGGGGTGCAACGGGGCGGTGCGGCCGGAGAAGCGGGTGCAGGCCAGGTCCAGGGAGCCCCAGAAGACTTGCACCGGACTGGATTTCCCGGCGAAACCGGCGCGCCAGAGCTGGAACACCCGCTGGATCTGGACGAGCTGCTGCCAGAACAGGGTGACGGCGTCGCCGTCGTAGGAGTAGTGGGTGGTGTCCTCGGCGAACGGGATCGCGGGGTCGACTTCGTTCGGCGAGGCCTCTATATCGACCACGGCGTCGAGCCTGCCGAGCACATGACCCAGCTCGGCATAGAAATCGGCGACCGTGCGCGGACGCAAGGCGATGATGGCGTGGCGGCCGTCGCTGGTGCGCAGCACGAGTTCGTGGTCGAGGAAATCGAATTCGATGTCGAGCAGACGGCCGTCGACCGGGATCGCGCCGGTCGACAACCCGCGCGCGCTGACCGCGAAGGTGACATTCCACCAGTGGTTGATCAGCGGGGTGCCCGCCATCTTCAGTTTGCCGATGATCTGGGTCCACATGTGCAGGGTGTCGCGGGTGTCGGACCAGGAATCGACCTTCAGTGCGGGCCAGGCCGCATCAACCGGCGTCAGTCGAGCCATCGGATTCCTCACTCCTTCGGTACGCGGCGGGGGCGATCAGATCCGTAGAGCAGCCGAGACACGGCGTCGCCTCATCCTACGTCGGACGAGGCGACTCGCACAGGAAACATCGACGTCCTCGGCTATCCCGGGGGCTCGAGACCTGGTCCGCTGAAAAGGCTCCCCAACAGTGGGGCCAGCCAACTGAACAACAATGTAAAAATATCCATTTCCGACTCCTTCGCTCTGTGGACCACCCCTTTCGGGGAGCTCTTTCGAGCATGTCCGATCCGAGCTCCGAATACATCACCTATTCGGCTGGATGGCATCACACCTGCGCCGTGACCTCCTCCTTCGGGGTGAGATGAGCCACCCCCGGGTGTCGGTCGTCACCCCACCAGCTGTTGATGTTTCCCGCGCTCGGGCAGACCAGGCTGGTTGTTGTTCGCAGCACAGCGAAGCGGGAAGGAGAACGGCATTGTCCAGCACACCGAAAGCGCTCGGAATGTTTCCGGGGCAAGGCTCACAGCGCGCCGGTATGGCGGAGTTTCTGCTCTCCCATTATCCAGAAGCCGCGGGCCGGGTATTCGACATAGCCGACCGCACACTCGGATTCTCGCTCACCGAATTGTGCGTTTCCGGTTCGGCAACCGAAATCGGCTGCACCGAAATCGCGCAGCCCGCGATTGTCGCGACCAGCCTGGCGATTCTGGAAGTACTGAGCGAGAAGGGCTTTCGCCTCTCGCTGGTGACCGGACACAGCCTGGGCGAGTACACCGCGCTGGTCGCCGCCGGGGTGCTGGAACCGGGGGACGCGTTCGGCCTCGTTCGCCGCCGCGGCGAGCTGATGGCCCGGGTGTCCGACAGGGTCTCCGGAGCCATGGTCGCGATCTTCGGGTTGCCGGTGGAAGTGGTCGAAGCGATCTGCGCCGGCCTTCGCGCCGACGGAGTCGCCGAGGTCGCCAACCACAACGAGGCCGGGCAGACGGTCATCTCCGGTACCCGCGACGCCGTGGCTCGAGCAGCTCGTATCGCCCTCGGGTACGGCGCGGAACGGGTTGTCGAGCTCGACGTGAGCGCGCCGTTCCACTGCTCGCTGATGCACGAGATCGAAGGCGAGTTCGCGGCCGAATTGGACCGGTACGACTTCGCGCCACCGCGGCTTCCGGTCCTCAGCTCCGTCACCGGTGAGCCGGTGACCACCGCCGAGGAGGCCAAGTGGCTGCTGCGCTGCCAGCTGGCCGGACCGGTGCGGTGGGTCGATGTGCTCACCGCCGCACAGCGGCACGGCATCACCGACTACGTCGAGATCGGGCCGGGCCGGGTCCTCAGCGGTCTGGCGAACCGGATGGTCAGCGGCGCCTCGGTGCGCAGCACCAACGACAAGCGCCGAGTGGCAGCCCTCCTCCAGACCTACTGAATCCACACCCCCGAAGAAAGGAAATTCACCATGCCCCAGCACACCACTCAGGATCTGCTCCCGATCGTCCAGTTCGCCGTCGCGGACGCACTGGGCGTCGAGGAGGCCGAGGTCGTCGCCGAGGCGAGCCTGGTCGATGATCTCGGCGCGGAATCGATCGACATGCTCGACATTCTGTTCCGCATCCAGCGCGAGTCCGGGATCAAGGTCTCCGTGTCCGATATGGAGGCGCTGATGCGGGGCCCCGACGGCGTCGACCTGTTCGACGACGACGAGGTCGTCACCGAAGCGGGTCTCGCGCAATTGGAAAGGGCGCTACCGCAATTCGATCGCACCCAACTGTCGGGCCCGCTGACGGCCGAACAGGTGGTCGGACTGTTCACGGTCCAGAACCTCGTGGATATGGTCCACGATCGCGCTCGAGCGGCGGCGGAGGAGAACTGATGCTGCCCTTCGAAGGCAAGGTCGCGCTGGTCACCGGCGCCTCCCGCGGGATCGGGAAAGCGATCGCGACGACACTCGCGCAGCGCGGCGCGGCCGTGGCCGTCAACTACCGCGCGCGCGAAGCGGAGGCCCTCGAGGTCGTGCGCGAGATCGAGGACCTCGGCGGATGCGCCGTCGCCATCGGCGCGGACGTGTCCGACGCCGCGGCGGCGGAGGATCTCGTCGCGGAAACCATGCGCCGACTCGGCGGCCTGGACGTGCTGGTCAACAACGCGGGCATCACCAACGACGGTCTGCTCTGGAAGGTGACAGACGACGCCTGGTGGGAGGTGCTGCGGGTCAATCTCGGCGGCACCGTCAACACCACGCGCGCTGCCGCGGAGCATTTCATGGCCCAGCGCAGCGGAGCCATCGTGAACATCTCCTCGGTCATGGGCGTCTCCGCGCGCCCCGGCCAGTCGGCCTATTCGGCCTCGAAGGGTGCGTTGAACGCCTTTACCCGCTCCTCGGCAATGGAACTGGCGCGCTTCGGAATCCGGGTCAATGCCGTACTGGGCGGGGTCATTCCCACCGATCTGATCAGCGGCCTCCTGACGCACGACAACGGCAAGGGAGCGGTGCAGATTCCGTTGCGCCGGTATGGAACTGCCGAGCAGATTGCCAGCGTCGCGGCATTCCTGGCGGGCCCGGACGCCGGCTATATGACCGGCGAACTCGTCCATGTCGACGGCGGGATGGGCGCGCAAGTGGCGTTCTTCTCCGGCGCGACCGCCATGTCCTTTCTCCGAGAGCCGAGCTGACCATGCGTTTTCATCTGATCGACCGGATCGAATCCTGGGAGCCGATGCAGCGGATCACGGCACGGAAGGTGACCTCGGCACGCGAATCCTATTGGCAGCACGGTGAATCAGGACCAGCTATGCCGTTCGGGATGGCACTGGAGTCGCTGTGCCAGGCGGGGGCGTGGCTGGTGCTGCTGAGCTCCGATCACCGCCTGCGCGCGGCGTTGCTGACAGTCGGTGAGGTCACCATGCATCGCGACATCGTCCCGGGCGACACCGTGCGGCTGCACGCCGAAGTCGTCTCCATCCAGGACAACGCGGCGGTCGTCGACGGCTATGCGGAAGTGGCAGGACAGAAGGTCCTCGACGCACGAAACATCATGTGCGCGTTGATCGATGCCGAACGCCTCGATGACCCGGCCGACACCGCCCGCATGGCGGGGCAGCTGCTCGGGGAAGGTCCGATCGGATGAGGCGCGTCGTGATCACCGGCGTCGGTGCCGTGACCCCGCTCGGCACGGACGCCGCCACCACGTGGCGGAACCAGGCGGCGGGCGTCACCCGAAAAGGGCCCCCGAGAAACATACACACCCACCGCCAGCGAGTACCCCAAG
>NZ_JBHXMY010000463.1:0-4830 GCF_042720195.1 Nocardia sp. NPDC058497
CAGCGGGCGTTTGCCGTCGGCGTCCTTCGGCCCGTTCGCGGTCGCGGCGATTCGCGACGCGGGCGAGTCGTCGGGCACCAGCCCGTTGAGGAACCGCGACCGCCTGCGCACCCGCCTGCCGCCCTCGGCGCGAGCCAGCGCCCAGGACACGGCGAGATGTTCGCGTGCCCGGGTGACGCCGACGTAGAGCAGCCTGCGTTCCTCTTCCAATGCCGCCTGATCGGACGGGCTGCCGTCGTCACCGAGGACATGCTGGATGGGCAGAGTGCCGTCGGCGACGCCGACCAGGAACACGGCATCCCATTCCAGGCCCTTGGCCGCGTGCAGCGAGGCCAGGGTGACACCGTCGACGGTCGGCGGATGCTTGGCCTCGGCGCGGGTCGCGAGTTCGCGCAGCAACCCGGTCAGGTCGATCTCCTCGTCGTGGCCGACCAGCTCCTCGGTGAGCTGCACCAGCGCCAGCAGCGAGGACCAGCGTTCCTTGGCCTGCGCGCCCGCGGGTTCCTCGGCGGTGAGCCCGACCGGGGCGAGCGCGGCGCGGACCAGCGTGATCAGTTCGGCGCCGCTGCGCGCCTCGTCGGGCAGGTCGTCGCGGGCGTCGGTCTGGCGCAGCGCCTGAATCGCCTGGCGAACCTCCTGCCGCTGGAAGAATCCTTCGCCACCGCGCACCTGGAACGGGATGTCGCGGGCGCCCAGCGCCTGCTCGAACGGTTCGGACTGGGCGTTGATCCGGTAGAGCACGGCGATCTCGGCGGCGGGTGTGCCAGCGGCGATCAGCTTCTTGATCCGTCCCGCCACGGCCGCGGCCTCGGCGGGCACGTCGGGGTATTCGGCGAACTCGGGTTCCGGCCCGTCGGGGCGCTGTCCGATCAGCGCGAGCCTGGTCCCGGCGATGCGGCCGCGGGCGGCGCCGATCACCCGGTTGGCCAGCGACACCACCTGCGGGGTCGACCGGTAGTCGCGTTCGAGCCGGATGACGGTGGCGTCGGGGAAACGGCGGGAGAAGTCGAGCAGGTAGTTCGGGGTGGCGCCGGTGAAGGAGTAGATGGTCTGGTTGGCGTCGCCGACGACGGTGAGATCGTCGCGTTCCCCCAGCCACGCGTCGAGTACCCGCTGCTGCAGCGGGGTGACGTCCTGGTACTCGTCGACGACGAAGCTGCGATAGCGGCCGCGGAACTCGTCGGCGACGGCCGGATAGTCCTCGAGCGCGGCCGCGGTGTGCAGCAGCAGGTCGTCGAAGTCGAGCAGCAGGCCGTCGGCGGAGGTCTTCATCGATTCGTAGCCCGCGTAGACCTGGGCGACCCTGGTGACCTCGACCGGCGCGTCGCGGTGGTGCCGTGCCGCGGCGGCGGGGTAGTCCTCTGGCGCGATCAGCGACGCCTTGGCCCATTCGATCTCGCTGAGCAGGTCGCGGATCAGTTCGGTGGATGTGCCGAGCCCCGCCCGGTGCGCGGCTTGGGAGACCACGGGGAACTTGCTGTCGAGCAACCGCCACGGCACGTCACCGACGACCTGCGGCCAGAAGTACCGCAGCTGCCGCAGCGCCGCGGCGTGGAAGGTGCGGGCCTGGACCTGCCCGGCCTCGCCACCGAGTCCCATCGTGCGCAGCCGGTTGCGCATCTCCCCCGCCGCCCTGGCGGTGAACGTCACGGCCAGGACCTGGTCGGCCTTCACGTGTCCGCCCGCGATCAGGTGCGCGATCCGGTGGGTGATGGTCCTGGTCTTGCCGGTACCCGCGCCGGCGAGCACACACACCGGTCCTCGTGGCGCCCGCACCGCGGCGGCCTGTTCCGGGTCGAGGGCGGTGAGATCGAGTGCTGGCACGGGCACCATCATGACAGCGCCCGCCGACAAGCGGACCCGATGGCCGCCGTACCTCGGATTACGGCGCGCCGATGCCGTCACATGTCGGCCCGGAACACCACGCGCTCCCGCGATGTTGCACATCCCGTGACTGACGCAACCACTGATCTGACGATGTACTCGACCACCTGGTGCGGCTACTGCCGTCGCCTCAAGACCCAGCTCGACGAGGCGGGCATCACCTACACGGTGATCGACATCGAGGACGACCCCGCTTCGGCCGAATTCGTCGGCAGCGTGAACAACGGCAACCACGTCGTCCCGACGATCAAGTTCCGCGACGGCTCGACCGCGACCAACCCGTCGCTGTCGCAGGTCAAGCAGGCACTCGCCGCCCTGGCCTGAGGGCGGGCGGCTGCTACTCCGCCCAGGATTCGATGATCGTGCGTGCGATCGAGATCGACCCGGGCACCAGCAGCCGCGCGCCGGTTTCCTTCGCCGACCAGTCTCCGATCTGGAGTGCGGCCCTCACCTCGTCGCGGGTGAACCAGTGCGCCTCGGCGATCTCGCCGTCGGAGAACACCAGCTCCTGCGCCGGATCGCCGACCGCGGCGAACCCGACCATGAGCGAGCGCGGGAACGGCCACGGTTGACTGCCGAGGTAGTGGACCTCGCGCACGTCGACGCCCACTTCCTCGCGGACCTCGCGCTCGACGCAGCGCTCGAGCGACTCGCCCACCTCAACGAATCCCGCCAGCAGCGAGAACATCGTCGCGGGCCAGGTGTGCTGGCGCGCCAGCAGCACGCGGTCGGCGCCGTCGTGCACCAGGCAGATGATGGCGGGGTCGATCCGCGGGAACTCTTCCTCGCCGTCCGCGGTGAGCCGGGACCAGCCCGCCCGCGCCAGCGTGGTCGTCGTGCCGTCGCCGCCGTGATAACCGGCACGATCGTGCCAGTTCAGCAGGGCGTAGGCCGTGGCGAGCAGGTCGGCGGTGAAGTCGTCGACAGCGCCGAGCGCCCGCAGATCCTTCAGCGTTCCGTCGAGTTCGGGATCGCGCACGGCCCACAGGTGGCTGCCATCGGCGACGCCGAGGAAGACCGCGCCGGGACCCGGCTGTTCGGCGAGCGTGACGGCGGCGTCGAGGACCACTCCGGCGCTCTCGACCCGCACCCGCCCGCGCGCGTCGACACGCAGGATCTTCGCTTTACCCCAACCTTCACGCAGGGCCTCGGGATCGAGCCGGACGTGCTCGGCTCGATCGATGGCGGAACGCGACAGCAGCGGAACGTCTTTCAGTCGGAACGACACACTGCTGAGCATAGTGGGCGCTGCCCGGCGCGGCCGTCCGAGACCTGCGCATGGCCGGAGCGAACGCGGAGGTACGCCTGGTCCCCGCCTACTTTCCGCTGCGGCGGATGTAGAGCAGCTTGTCGCCCGCGTCGAGCGCGTCGACCTCGGGTTCACCCACCCGGATCAGGTTGCCGTCGCGCACCACGCCCAGCACGATGTCGCTGAGATGCCGCGGCGATCCGCCGACCTCACCCGGTTCGACCTCGCGTTCGGCGACCGCGAAACCCTGTTCGGGCGTCAGCAGATCCTCCATCATCTCCACGACGGTGGGCGTCGTGGTGGCGATGCCGAGCAGCCTGCCCGCGGTCTCCGAGGACACGACCACCGAGTCGGCGCCGGACTGGCGCACCAGGTGGGTGTTCTCGGCCTCGCGGATGGCGACGACGATCTTGGCCGTCTTGTTCAGCTCGCGGGCGGTGAGCGTCACCAGCGTGGCCGTGTCGTCGCGATTGGTGGCGACGATGACGGAGGCGGCCCGCTGCACACCGGTCAGCCGCAGCACATCGGATTTGGTGGCCGAGCCGTGCACGGTGACCAGGCCCGCGTTCGCGGCTTGCTCGAGTGCCACGGCGTCGGTGTCGACCACCACGATCTCCGACTGCTGCACCCCGTCGCCGAGCATGGCGTCGATCGCGGTGCGTCCCTTGGTGCCGTAGCCGACGACGACGGTGTGATTGCGCACGGTGTGCCTCCATCGCTGAATCTTGAACGCCTGCCGTGACCGTTCGGTGAGCACGCTGAGGGTGGTGCCGACCAGCACGATCAGGAACAGGATGCGCAGGGGGGTGATGACGATCGTATTGATCAGTCGCGCCGACGGAGAGAACGGGGAGATGTCGCCGTAACCGGTGGTCGACAGCGAGACGGTGGCGTAGTACAACGCGTCGAGGAACGACAGCTCGCCGCCGGCGTTGTCGTTGTAGCCGTCGCGACCGACGTACACCACGATCGCCGCGGTGAACAGCAGCGCGATCGCGAACAGGACGCGGCGGGTGAGGGACCACCACGGACTGGTCTGCGCCGCGGGGATCCGCAGCAAACCGACCAGCGCGTAGTCCGGGCTGCTACTGAGCCCGATCGGGCCGACCTTGTCCCCTAGCATCGCCCCCTCCTTTCGCTCGGCCCGTCACCGATTTCGTCAGGCTCCGGCACAATCCGGGAGCCTACTGCGTTCCCACGCGCCGGGCTCATTCGACATCCGGGGCCGGAGCGGCGTCGCGGATGAGCTGCTCGAGTTCCTGCGGGCCCGCGAGGTCGGCGGGGGCGATGGTGCGGCCGGAACGGACGTAATG
Source organism: Nocardia sp. NPDC058497 (assembly GCF_042720195.1). Taxonomy (NCBI): domain Bacteria; kingdom Bacillati; phylum Actinomycetota; class Actinomycetes; order Mycobacteriales; family Nocardiaceae; genus Nocardia; species Nocardia sp. NPDC058497. The sequence goes on from NZ_JBHXMY010000463.1 coordinate 4,447, forward strand.
GAATGCCGCGCCGACTCGTTGGAGCATCTGGTCCTCGGTGGCCCCGGTGCGGGCGGCCATCAGCCGCGCCCAGGCGAGGCGGTAGACGGCCAGCTGCACGGCGACGGCGGCTTCGTCGGCGGGGCCGGGTTCGGCGCCGGTCTTCCAGTCGACCACCACCCAGCGGCCGCCGGGTTCGGCGAACACGGCGTCCATCCGGCCGCGAATGACGGTGCCCGCGATGCTGGTCTCGAACGGCACCTCGACGTCGATCGGGTTGCGGTGCGCCCACGGCGACCGGCGAAACGCCCCCCGGCTGTGGGCGGGTTACGTGTGGGCGCGGGCCCGTTGGGGCCGGCGGTGGGCGGCGCCCGGGCCGTGGTGGCTGGCCCGCCCCGCGAGCGG
>NZ_JBHXMY010000464.1:0-4820 GCF_042720195.1 Nocardia sp. NPDC058497
GTTCCGGCTCGCGGGTGGTGGAATCTGCGGGTGCGTTTATCGAGCGGAATAGCTGCTGTCGCTGCGGCTCTGATCATGACCCTGCCCGCTGTCGTCGCGGGACCGGCCACCGGCGCTGTTCGCGATACCGCGTGTGGTTCGACGCTGTCGTCGGCCGATATCGCCGACATCGCACGGCTGTCGGATACTTCGACGATCACCGGCGCCGACAGTCTCGCGCGACTCGAGAACGCGGTGGACCGTCACCGCCAGATCACCGAGATCCTCGTCGCCCACCGGGATCTGCGCGGTCTGTTCGCCATCGGCCTCGACGGCGTCGAATACGCGGCCGTCATGCCGCTGCAGCGCGACCCCGCCGCGTTCGCGAACCGCGAATACGCGCACGCGATCAGCACGGAACTCCTGCGCCGATTCCTGGACAACCTGCATGCCGAATTCACCGGCGGCGTCACCGAACCCCACTGGGCTCACTACTTCGCCCTCGCCCAGGACTGCGGCGTATCCAGAGCTCGCACCGCCATGGCCGGCTACAACGCCCATCTCACCGTAGACCTGACGTATTCGGTTGCGGCAGTGGGAAGCCGGCCCGAGAATGCCCCGGACTACTTCAAGATCGTCGCGAGCATCGCCGCCGTCGGCGACGTGATCATCGACCGCACGGAAGCGGCCTACGGCGCCGACCTCGGCCCACTGTGGCGGTTCTACTTCGTCGGCGAGGGACTCGACCAGCTGTTCGGCGCCGGCGTCGCCACCGAGCAAATGCTCATCGCCGCCGACCTGGGCGCCAATACCGTCATCTTCACCAACGGCCTTGCCCTGCAGGACCCCGCCCTCGCCCCCGCGGTGCGCGCGGAGGTCACCGCCCTGTGGCAGGCGGCCGACCTGGCCTTCGACGCGCTGGCGCGGATCAACGCCCTGTGATGTGCGTCCGGCAATTGCCGGACGCCCCCCGATCACCGTCGCCAGAAGAAGTGATGCACCACCCCACTCGGGCTCGGGATCTGCTCCCAATGAAAACGGTCGACTAGTTCCTCGGGGCCCGCCCACAACCTTTCGCCGCGACCGAGTTCGACCGGCGCAACGGCGATATGCATCGTGTCGATCAGATCGGCGTCGAGGAACTGTCGAACCGTGGCGACACCGCCGCCGATTCGCACGTCCTTGCCCTCGGCGGCATCGAATGCCTGCGCCAGCGCGTCTTTCGGAGCCGCATCGAGGAAATGGAACGTGGTGTCCGCCAGCGTGAACGAGGGCCGCGGGTGGTGGGTGAGGACGAGCACCGGCGTGTGGAACGGGGGTTGGTCCCCCCACCATCCTTGCCAGTCGTGGTTGCTCCATGGCCCTCGCTGTGGACCGAATTTGTTGCGCCCCATGATCTCGGCGCCGATGTTGTTGGCGTAGTCGCGAGTGATGTAGTCGTCGAGGCCGTAGGTTCCCCCGGGGTCGGTCCGGGTGGGCCAGTGCGCGGTGGCACCCGCCCAGGACATGAAATCGCCCGGATCGGCGTGGCCGAAGGGGCGCTCGAGGCTTTGCCCCTCCCCGGCACCGTATCCATCGCTGGAAACGGAGAAGTTCTGAACGCGGACCAATGGTGTCATAGGAACCCCTTCTGGTTGCAAAGTGCAAGCGGTTAACAACCTACCTAGACTGATCCCATGGCGCAACCAGTTGCTCATGACAAACTCCCGGTGCCCCCGGGCAAGTCGGGCTGCCCGATCAACATGACGATCGAGCTGCTCGGCGACCGATGGAGCCTGATCGTCCTGCGCGACATCATGTTCGGCGGCAGCACCCACTTTCGCGAACTGCTCGCCGCCTCCATCGAGGGCATCGCGTCGAACATCCTGGCCAACCGCCTCGCGAAACTGGTCGCCGCGGGCTTGCTCACCCGAGACAACGACCCGAGCCACCGCCAGAAGGTCGAATACCATCTCACCGAGGCGTCGATCCAGCTCGTCCCGGTGATGGCCCAGCTGGGCGCGTGGGGCGCATCCTGGCTGGACACGACGCCGGAGCTGACTGTCCGCGCCGAACTACTCGCCGCCGGCGGCCCCCCGCTGTGGGCGCGATTCATGGCCGAACTCCGCGCGACCCACCTGGCCGGAGCGCCGATTCCTGACGACGGCGTGCTGGCGGAATTGACCGCCGCCTATCACGAAGCAGTCGCAGGGAATGGGCACGAAGCAGCTGGATAAACCGCATGTCGCCGCTGACCTTCCGGGCCGATCAGTGGGGCACCCGCGCCATGGGCGGACGAGGCGCCAGTGCGACTCGGTCGGTCACGTGGCGAGCTGGTTCGTCGGTCATATGGTGGTGAGCCAGGTGGCGATGTCGGTGACGACCTGTGGGTCGACATGCTGGGGCGCAACGTATTCGGCCGGGGTGGAGGGGCCGGTGCCGGGGAAGAACAGATGGTTGTCGGCGTCATAGACCCTGATGCTCACCTTGGGACGGCCGTCCAGCCCGGCCCGCCACCGGGCCAGATCATCGTCGACGGTGACCTGGGACGACGTCGTGCACACCTGCGGACACCAGAACCTGTTCTGTTCCACCGACTGCGTCGACCAGTGGCTCGAGCGCACCGGCAACGACCGCGGCTACGTCATGGACCTGACGACCCTGTGGCACTTCGCGGCCGACTGGTACACGGGACGCCTCGACTACGGCTACCAGCGCCGAGAGCCCAGCCAGGCAGCCGACTACATGCGCAAAGTCGGCCTCAGCGGCCCCTTCTGGAGCTATGACCGCCACCCGGCGCACCACGCGAGAGCGCTCGCGCACCCCACTGAACAGGACTTCGAGCGTTACTGAACGCGACTTCGAACACCGACAGGAACCACCAGGACGACCGCGCCAGCATGGCGTTCGACAAACGTGTCGAAAACGGTTGGTGTTCAACAAGTCCTGTCGGACCCTTCTCGTACATCCACGGCCATGACCGCGACGACCGATCAACCTGATGCGCGCGCTCGACGGCAAAGCCCTCGATCCGATCGGCGGAGGCGCCGCCCACGTCGGCTACGGACGAGTGCCGACCAATGGCCAGCTGCTCGACCGCCAGATTGCCGCCCTCACCGCGGCCGGATGCCCAGCGGATCTTCACCGATAAGAAGTCTGGCAGGCGAGCGAGAGGAACTGTGGGCGTGCCTGTACTAACTGCACCCCGGCGACACCTTGGTAGCGCCATCCCTGGATCGGCTCGGCCGCTCGCTGTAGGAGGCCAGGCCGCTGATTCGGGAGGGTGCCGTACGGCGTCCCAAGGCAGGACTGTGTGTAGGGCTGTGGCTTGCTGTTGTGCCAGAGCTTCGCCGTCGGGTCCGTCTGCAGTCTCGATCTCGTGGGATGCGTCGAGTGGCTGACGATGAGGTCGTGCTCGGGTCGGGGAATTCTCGTCTGGTTGTGCGATGTCATCGGTGTGACTCGCAGTGATAAGTGGCGGTGTTCTCGCGCCGCCAGATGTCTGGCGCTCAACAGATCTGAGCCGACTACACACTCTGCGCCTGTTCGGCAATTCTCCGCAGTGCCGCGAGGTGCCCGTCCAGCGCGGCACGTCCCGCCTTCGTCAGCCCGATCCAGGTTTGGGGCCGGGCATCGCGAGTCTTCTTGGCGCTCCGCACATACCCGGCGTCCTTCAAGATCTTGACCTGCTTGCTGAGCACCGAGTCGCTGATATCGAGAACCTCTCGCGCGACGGCGAATTCGACGAGATCGGCTGCGGCCAGCATGGCACACAACTTCAAACGGTTGGGTGGATGAATGATCTCGTCGAATACGGGTCCAGCAGGCGCCATCAGCGGCTGGTCCTACCTGCACGAAGATCCTCGAGCATCGCCGCGGCGATGCGTGGCGAATAGATCAGCGTGAGCCCGAAAACGGCCAACCCGGCCGCCACCATGGCCCATGCCAGGTCGAATCCCCACTGCAGTACCGCGCCGACGATCACGACCAACATGAAGCCGCCCACCCACTTCCACCCGGGCGCGACCGCGTTCGGGGTCGTGCGGTAGAAGTCGAGTCCAACGCCTGTCTTCTTGCCCACCAGCCAGCTCAGCGCGATCGGCACCAGGATGAACCCGGCCGGCACCAGCGAGGAGGGGCGGTCGTCTCCCATGCTGAACGAGGAGATCGCGAGGCCGAGGCTCAACGCCATGCCTGCGTGGTACCACCACGGAATTGCTGCCCGCTCGACCAGTCGATCCCGGGTCGCCGATACCTCTTCCAGAGCCCGTCGCGCCTCTTCAGGCGTGTGCGCCGCCCCCTGCTCAATACTTTCCATGATGGAAAGAGTATCGCCGACTTTCCATCGTGGCAAGTGAGTGGATCGCCCAATGCAAGTTGCGGAGGCCCCCTTGATGATCGGCGACGTGCCTCCACCGTTCACGCACAATCGTGTGGATGTTTCACGGCATCGAGTGTGCACGTGCCGCAGCTCGGGCACCGGCAGCAGTGTCCGCGAACGATCGTTCGCGAGACACTCTGCGGCGAAGCGGGTTCCTGCAGGTCGCCTCTGTAACGCTTGCCGTGTACGCGGCAATGTCAACCTGTCCGGGGTTCGCAATAACCTCCGCGCCATGCGAATCGGCTACGGACGGGTCTCCACCCGCGATCAACATCCAGAAGCCCAACACGACGCGCTCACCGCGGCCGGGTGTGAGGAGATCTTCATCGACAAGGCATCCGGCAAGCTCGCCTCCCGCCCGGAGTTGAGCAAGGCGCTGCTGGTGGCCAACCGGCCCAACGGTCAACTGGTGGTGACCAAGCTCGACCGTCTCGGCCGTTCCCTCGAGCACCTGATCGTGCTGTCGAAGACCCTGCAGGAC
>NZ_JBHXMY010000465.1:0-4803 GCF_042720195.1 Nocardia sp. NPDC058497
GGGCCTGGGGGCGCCGGGCGGGGCCTCACGCTGGTCGACGGCGTGTACCGACCGACCGCGGCGGCCGACTCTCAGTTGGGAACCAAGCTCAAGATCCCGGTCGGGTATCTGAAGTGGCTGCGTGAGCAGCAACGCACCGACCTCTACGACCACAACGTCAACGGCCTGCTGCACGGCCCCGACGACCCGAGACTTCCCGGCCAGCCCGAGGATCGGTCATTTCTGTTGCGGTTGTTCTCGTCTGGGGTCGCTGGTGAGGCAGGGGTGTTGCGGGCGTTTCTGTCGGATCGGTACGGCATCATCGACAACCTCGACGTGCTCACCGCGGTCCTGGAGGGCATTACCACCGCCGACACCGATGTCGAGGTCCGCTCCTGCGATCTGACCGAGTCCGCGATGCACTGCAAGGTGTATTCGCCCCGGGTTTCCACGCTGGCGCCGACGTTCCTGGCCGACTACCGCAACCCGTTCGCCAATCCCGACCTCGAGGCCGAACGTCGCCGCGTCGCCGGCGATCTGGACCGGTGGCGCGGGGTCGCCGCCCGCGACGGACAGGGCTATCGACCCGGCAGCGAACCGGTGGTGTTCGCCGGGTTCCGGTTCTCCAACTCCGAGACCGGCCACCACGCGGTCACGCTGAAACCGGAACTGGTGATCCAGATCTGCGGCAACGGCCTCACCCTGCCACTGTTCTCCCACACCAGACGCCATCTCGGCGACAAACTCGACATCGGCACCGTCGGCACCTGGTCCCAAGACACCCAGCGCAAGCGGCTCGCGGTCATCACCGCCGAAACCCGCGACAAGGTCAGCGAGTGGCTCTCACCGGAGTTCCTCACCGCCCGCGTCGGTGAACTCGAACGCCACGCCGCCGCCCCGGTACGTCAGCCCGACAAGACGATCGAGGTCGTGGCCAAGAAGCTGGGATTCAGTGAGGAAGAACGCACCGGGATCCTGACGCACTTCATCGCCGCCGGGCAGCTCACCGCCGCCGGGATCGCCAACGCGGTCACCAGCTTTTCCCAGACCATCCCTGACGGCGACCGCGCCGACACCCTCGACGACCTCGCTCTCCACGCCATGACCCTCGCCTAGGTCTACGGCGCCGACACACAACCTCGCTGCGCTGCAGCTACTCCCTGTTCCGCACTCCCCCACAGGTGGCTCACCGCATGGGCTATCTGCGACGCCCACCGATTTCAGGAGGTCAATTTCCGATGGTCGACACAGTTGCCCGTTCCGAGTTCGACCTGGCAGCGCACTTCGGTGTCGCCGGGTCGGCGACCGACCTGACACCGCAGACGATCGAGCGCTGGCGGGCCAGCGATCCCGACTGGAAGGGCAAACACTGGGCCTACACCGAGCCCGACAACTGCGACGCCCGCCGCCTGCGCCCGATCAACCTCGCCATCCGCGCCAAGACCCATGAATGACCACCACCGGCCCGACCCCGGTTCGGATCCACTCTCCAGATAGGAGGACCTCGATGACCCCGACCACCGACGCCCCCAACGGCACCGAAATCGACATCGCTGCAATCGATATCGACCTCCAAGACCGAGTACTCGACAACATCGAGCCGACCGAGGAACTGGCGCCTGAGACCGACGAGCGCGAAAACGCCGTCCACGACGCTGGTGTGCCGGTCAACGCGGTCGCGGTCTGGCGGGACCCGACCATGCTCGTCATCGACAAGAACGTGCGCGAAACATTCCGCCTCGAGGACCAGCCCGAGCTGGCCGATTCGATCGCCGAGCACGGAGTGCTCACCCCGATCGTCGCCTACGGCTACCCCGAATCCCCCACGGCGCTGGTCCGCGACGGCCAGCTGCGCACCCTGACCGCGATCGCGGTCGGCCTCGAAACGGTCCCCGTGTGGTTGATCGCTCCCGACACCACCATCAGCGCCAACGAAGCGCAAATCACCCGGATCTTCGAACAGATCACGGTCAACGACCGCCGGATCGCGCTCACCGACGGTGACCGCGCGGCCGGGATCGCGCTGGCGCTGGATCTGGGTGCTTCGGTCACCCGGGTCGGTAAAGCGCTGCAGACCAAACGCGAAGAGATCAAGCAGGCGGGCAAGGTCGGCGCCTCGAGCACCGCTCGCAAGGCGATCGACGACGGCCAACTCGACCTCGAGCAGGCCGCGATCCTGGCCGAGTACGAAACCGTTGGCGACACCGATGCTGTCGAACACCTGACCAAACACCGGGGCGGCTACTTCAACTACGAAGCCAGGCTGATCGCCAACGACCGTGCCGCCCGACGCACCTACTTCGCTGCGGCGCTGCCCTGGGCCGAAGCCGGGTTCGGTGTGCTCGACGACTACCCGAGCAACAGCGGGTCGGACACCGAGCTCCTGCACGTGGGCGAGCTAGTCGACGCCGACGGGCACAGTGTCGACCTCGATCGGCTCGCGGCCGAGGACGGTTGGCTGGTGTGGATCGAACGATCCGGCACGCTGGTGACCGTCGACCGTGAGACCGGTGCCGTCGTCGACGAGGCCACCGTCGACTGGCAGACCCGACATGAACCCGCCCGAGAACCCACCGAGGGTCGACGTCACGCCCGCGAGGTCACCCAGCGCAAAGACTGGCAGGCCGACTACTTCCTGCCGTCCGACAAACTCGCTACCACTGGACTGCAGCTGCTCAGAGACTTCGTCGACACCACCGCCGCCACCGGGCACGGCGTCGGCGTCGAGGGCCAGCGCGAGGACGTCGTCGATCCCGTCGAGGAGGCTGCGGCCCGCGATGAGATCACCGCGCGACGCGCTCAGCAAGAAGCCGAAGCCGCGCAGCGGCGTGAGCAGGAACAGCTCGAGAACCGCCGAGAGCGCGTGCTCAACAAACAGGCAGTCGCCGCGATGGACGTCCGACACGAGTTCGTCACAGGGCTGCTCGCTCGCAAGACCCCGCCCCCGGAGGCTGCGAAGTTCGTTGCCGAAACGCTGCTCGGCCAGCCCGGCATCCTCGACGAATTCAACGCGCTCGAGACCGCCGCCGGGTTGATCGGCGGCGCCGGCACCTGGCGCCATGACCTGCAGAAGATGGTCGAGGCCGCCAAACCGGCGCGCTGCAACGTCATCGTCCTCGGCCTGGTCCTCGGCGCACTTGAGAAGCGCACCAGCAAGGACTCCTGGCGCTCCAGCGACGCCGCAGTCAAGCGCTACCTGCGGTTCCTTCAAGAGACCGGGCACACACTGGTCCCCGTCGAACTCGCCGCCCTTGGCGACATCGACTACAAGGACATCGACTTCGACGCCCCCACAGACGAGCCCGCCACACAGGCCGCCGCGTAGACACCGTTCACGGGCCGAGAACGGATGCGACCGCACCGATCTCGGCTCGCATACAGGACAGCACCGGCAGATCAGGCAACGCCGCCTGCCTCGTTCACCGATATGGTTGTTGGCCCTCGCACAGCGCGAGGATGTGCCATGCCCGCAGGCCGTTTACCCACGAGCACATGCCGGTCCACCCCCGTCGACACGGGGCAGGACCGGCGCCCGCGAAACAGCGCGACAGACAACGTCGAGCCAGTCCAGGTCAGCCGCCAGCGACTGCTCGGGATCCTCGAGCCCACTGCGGATCGAACCTGCACCGCCAGCGACGTGGCCTCGCTTCTTCGTCCAAACACTGCGACCGATGCAGTGCGGTCACCACAGGGATATCCACATCTTGTGGATATCCCTGTGCAGAACCACAACGGATACGAGTCCAGGGCGCGTCCGCACTTCGAATGCCGGCGAGGTCGAAGGAGGCCCATCGCACGCCGGTGCGGAGATCGGCCTTGCTGAACTCGGCACACAAGCACCGGACCCCGCGTCGACCTCTCGTGGCCGTACCCGCTCCGTCAGGACCGACCGACCAGGGCTAGTCACTGCGGTTGGCGAAAGTGCAGGGTACTGCCTGATACGGCGGTGAAGCCGGATGTTTCGAAGAACCGCCGACGGCCCCAGCGCTCGTAGGGGTCGGTGTCGAGGGTGACCGTCACTTCCACTTACTCCTGCCGCCCGTGCTTGTTCGACAAACGCGCGCACCAGTGCCGATCCGACACCCGCATCGGGGTTGTAGAACTCCGACCAGCGAGATGTGGCCGGTGCGGAGATTTCCTGCCAGGAATCCCTCGGCTCTGCCGTCGCGGTAGGCGATTAGCCGAATCGAGCCCGGTTCACCCACCGGTCAACCGCACCGGATCAGCGAAGACACTGTCGCGCAAGTGGTGGAGGTCGTCGAGTGACGACAGGAGCCACGCGAGCACCGCGTGCCCGCCGTCGAGCTGCTCGACCTCGATCCCGTCCACGCCGCCCCCAGTGCCATACCGGTACGGACGTACAGAAATGTCGGCGATTCAATCCACCCATGGCGTTCAAGAACGGCGTCGCCGTCTCATCTAGCGCTATGGCCGATCCGGCGACGCGCTTCCCGTGCGAGCGGGCTAACAAAGAACATCTCATCGGGAGCGGAGGCCTCCAGGCACGCCCGTACTCGAGCCTCTGCGCGATTCCTGGTGCTTGCGCGGCTTCCCAAACCGCAACAAGAGCGTCAACCAACGGCTCGGTCCGTTCCGGCAGATCGTCCTGCGCCGGCGTGATGACCAGATCGTCCTCGGCCGACTGAAGGACCAGATCCAGCAACCAGAAACTCAGCTCCCAGTCGGCCTTGTTCGCGAGTAGCAGACAAACGAATTCATCGAGCCGTGCCGGTTCGGATACCTCGATAGGCCAGTCCCGCATCCAGTCTTCGTGCGGAATGTTCGCCAGCTGCGCCACTCGCGTCGCCGAATCCCCGCTTGGAT
>NZ_JBHXMY010000466.1:0-4794 GCF_042720195.1 Nocardia sp. NPDC058497
GCTTATTCCCTCACCGACGGCGAGCCAGAATATCTCCTCCGTTACAGCATTCACGACTTCTTCGGGCGTGGGCGGCGACCCAGGATCCGTGGCCCAATGGGCACCGTTCTTATCGACAACGACTATTCCGCCACCCGAAACACGGTAGGCCTTGTCGGCCGTTAGCCCTGCAGGAACAGGAATCTCAGTAAGCGAGCGTAGCGTTCCCGGCTCATTCGGCATTTCAACGCTCAGCCGAGCGGAGAAGCTATCCGGCCCGGATTCTATTAACGCAGGATACCCAAACTGCGAGTCTGCTGCACCGCCTGCCGAGACTCCATGGGTATATCCAGTAGGGTTCATTGCCGGGTCAAAAATACGAGCCTGACCGACGTCCGAATTCCGGGTCGGAATGACATTCCCCATTTTGTCGACCAAAATGAACTGATTATCTATTTCGATTATGCGCTCGCCGCCAGGGGTGCTCATGACCCCACTTGCATCGCGATAGAACTCGAAATTTATGCCGTTGCCCTGATCGAAGCTGTTCACTCCGGAGTTCAGAAGAACAACATGTTCACCATTTTCCAGGTCCAGGACACTGATGCTGACGATTCTTCCATTGATGTCTTTAATGATTCGAACTGGAGCGGCAGGCGAAGTTACGAGTAGGTCGAGAGCGCTGATGACCTGTTCAGCATCACCCGCATGTTCAATGCCGCTAGCCCACGGGGAGGTACCGGCCGGCGCTATCCCCTGACTGCCAGAAAGCATTGCCTGCCTCATGCGAGCTAGCTCGTTACGCGCGTCGGAATTCGCGTCGCCATATGACATCGTGGTGGCACTTCGACCGTTTGGCAGTTGCTCAACATCGATGCCGCCACCATTCAGTTGTACCGTCGTGCCGTCAGAAAGGTTGACTATGGTCTCGACCTGCCATCCATCGCTGCCGACGTTGATGGACTTGTCGACCTTTCCACCGCCTGGCAAGGGGGTGGTTCCATTTTGGTTCTCAGCCAATACTGCTGGTAGACCAGCCATATCAACCGCCGCCTGCTCAGCGCCCAGCTGCTCGTTCGACTTCAACGTTCCGTCTGGGTTGTACATGGTCGCGAGAGCCGGTATCGAGGCTACGAGCTCGGGATCGATGCGGTCGACCCCCTGGTTATCGGCGGGTTGCGATTCGACCTGCTCTGGCACTGGCTGCGGTGAAGCACCCGGCGCCGGAGCCTGGGCGGAGGTCGAGGGATCTACGGTCTGCGGGGCCGACTGACCCGGGACTCCCTGATTTTGGGAAGGAGCCGAAGGTGACTGGGGAGTTGGCTTTTCTGCCTCGGCCTTGAGCTGTGCTTCCGACTTCGCGGTGCCGTCAGAATTGAAAAGGTGAGCCTGCCCCGGAAACATGCTAAGGGTCTTTGGATCGATGCGGGGAGTCATCGAGGGTGTGGCCACTTCCGGTTCTGAGGGCCCCTGATCGTTGACGAAGCTCGCGGCCGGAGTCTGCATCGCTCGCTGACGCAGAAGGCGGTCATACGCCCGCGCAGCCGATTCCGCGGTCAAACCCGTGATGTCGTATACCCGCTGCTCGCGCGCAGGCTCGTCGGGCATCTCGGCGCCGATCGGAGTTAGGCTCTGCAACCACCGACCGTCGCCCGTCGGGTCATTCACCGCGGCGTCTCCGCATCATCGATCCGGCGACGCAGTTCGGCGACCATCGCCGCGTACGCCTCCGACTTCGTCTTCCCCTCACACGCGATCCCGCGGGGATGCGTCGCGTACCACGCACTCCCCTCGACCTGCTTCACCGAGATCTCGTCGAAGTCGTAGAACTCCTCGGCGTCGGGGGTCGGCCAGTTGCCCTCGGCATCGGGGGTGATGTGGGCGCCGGTGTCGAAGGCGCCGGGGGCGCCCGCTGGGGTCGGGACCCACCTGATCTGTTCGAGTTCCGGGTGCACGCGCACGCCGCGCTTGATCAGGTATTCGGCTACCCGGGTTGCCTGCTTGATCGAAGTGACGGTCGGCTCGGCCAGTTTGCGGCCGACGGGGCTGGTCCACTCGGGGAGGTGGATGACCGAAAGTTCTTCTGCCAGTGCCCGAACCTGGGGATCGAGCTCTTCGTCGTGGTCCGGCTCGGCGAGCTTGCCGGACAGGGTCTGCTGGAGGAGTGCCAGAAACTCGGGAGTGACCAGCTGTCCGGATTCGGTCTGAACGTATTCCGGTGTCGATGCTTCGTTGGTGCTGAAGTCGACCGAGCCGATGATTTCCTTGCCGGACATGTGCTGGAGCCTCCCGAGCTTGGGCATAAATAAGGCCCGTGCCTACTGGCCGGGCTTCGTGTGGTTGCGGGTGTGGAGTTAGGACAGGCCGAGCAGCGGCAGGATCACCGGGGCGAGTACCACGGCCAGCTCGAGCAGTTCGAGAAGGACAGGAAGCATGGAATTCACCTCCTTCCGTCGTGCGAGGTGTCGGGCAGGGCGTGTCAGGTGCGGGGAGGTTCGAGGGCCTTCAGGCGGTCCAGCACATCGGCCAGGGCGTCGACGACAGTCATGCCGTCGAGCTGTTCCCAGCCGGCGAACATGCCCGCGTCGCGCTGCTGGCTACCGCACAGCTGCTCGCGGATGTCCTTGACATCGGTGACGATCGGGCCGCAGTAGGCGGTGATGAAGTCCTGGATCTGGGTAACTTCAGATGCGCTCATCGGAGCGTCCTCTCCGTCGATGAATGCCTGTACGTCACGGCGGAATTCGTCCATGTCGATACCGGCGGGGTCGATCTTTCCTTCGTGCGAGTACTCGCGATGGGCCACGCAGTCCTCGGCGGAGCGGCCGTTGCGGGCCAGGATGGCCGCGCAGCCGCGCTTGTAGGCGTCGAGTTGTGCTGGGGTCCAGTCGGTTCCGTCGCCGCGGGAGACGGCTTCGATACCGATCACGTGGTAGTTGGCGTTGTCGGTGGGCCAGCCGGGCCACGAGCCTCGGCCCGCGTGCCAGCAGACGCCGGCGGCGATCACGCGGTAGGTGCCGTCGCGTTCGAGGACCAGCTGGGCCAGCGGGCCGGGCAGGTCGGCTCGGCCGTCCTGGACGATGCGCCAGTCGTTCTTGCCGCCACCGGCGGTGTGGTGGCACAGCACACCGCGCAGGTCACGGAAGTCGCCGTGGCCTCGGTCGCGCCAGCCTTCGTGTTCGATGACATCCAGCCCGGCATCGCGCAGCACATCGGCCAGCCATACCGGGTCTCCTGTCCAGCTCATGGACTTACTCCTTGCTTGGTGGAGGTTTGTGTCCCGCCCTCGCCGATGAGGGGTAGTGGGGAGGGGGGGACGTGCACCCCTGACGCAGCGACGGCGTCTTCGACCGCAGACCACCTACGGGAGACGGGCGCATCAGGGGCGCGGCATGCGGCGGGCTCGAATCCCGCACCGTGTCGAGTGTTCTCCGGGGGCTTGCCGCATGCAGTTCAGGAACGGCACCTCGGTGGTGGCGTCAGATTTCTTCTTGGAGGGTGGCCGGGAGCTTGTATTGGGCCACCGGGGGTTCCTGGCCGGGAACGTGCAGGCGCAGGAAGCTGAGCAGTTCGTCGATATGTCGTTGCAGGGCGCGGATCAGGCGGATCGCGTCGCGGAATCGCAGTTTGTCGTCGGCGGCCTGTTCCTCGAGGGCGATCACGCGCTCGCGCAATTTGGCGACTTCCCTGGCCTGCCACGCCGTTACCGCGCCGATCACGGTGGCGACGGCGACGCCGGTCGCCTGGACGAACTCAGGGCTCAACCACGACGCCATCCGATTCACCCGCCGATCCCGACACCGGGGTGACCGCGGGTCTGATCGCCGCCCCGGCGATCACCGGCGTGGCCAATCCGTACAGCGTGAGCAGGGTCTCGACCCAGGCGGTGTCGACCTCTCGGCCGATGAGAAACGCGACCACACCGGTAACCGCGACGAGTATCGACCGGATCAGCGCGGGCTCTGGTACCTTGCCGATTCGCATTTGGAGGTTCCTTTCCACAGTTCGCGGATGTCAGATTCGCCCTTCGGCGACATCGCGGTTCAGGGCCTGGGCCAGCGCGCGAGCATGGCCGTGGCGGACGTAGTCATCGGTGTGTCTGCCGTCGAACAGGTAGCCGCGGGCGTAGGCGACTGCGCCGGCCCAGTGCCGCCAGTTGGCCGGTGACCACCAGCGCTGCAGCTGATTCCGGGTGGCGGTGTCCAGCATTCGCTGCGCCCAGCGGACCGCCGCGTTCGCGCTGGCGAAGCTGAAGAAGGCGCTCAGATCCGCGATGGTCCGCAGGGGGTTGCCCGCGGGCAATGCGGTGATGGGGTCGCCGGGGGCCGCGGCCCAATAGGCGGGGATGCCGTCGATCGGGCGTTCCCCGACCACGCCGTAGCCGCCGGGGTCGGTGTCGCCGAGGTAGTGGCCTGCCGGCCGTCGTGGATCGGCGATCAGCGCGCACGCGATCACCTCGCGGCCCGGATGTTCACCGCGCCCGATTTCCGCGGCGACATCACCGGCGACGGCGGCGCCCTGCGAATATCCCGCCAGTACGACCTGATTCGGTGTGCGATCGATCGCGGCGAGCAACGCGCGCCTGCCTTCCGCGACGCTGTCGGCATAGCTCACGTGCGAGCCGTAGTCGGCGGGGTACGGGACCATGCGTGGGCGGAACATCGACTTGTTCAGTGCGTCGGCGAAGGCGGCGGTGACCCCGTCCCCACCGGGGTTCCAGGTTCCGCCGACCACCAGCACGTCGATGATGCGGGGGTCACGGCTGGGCGGAGGCGATCCTTTCGGGGACCACAATGACATCTGTCTCTTATACAC
>NZ_JBHXMY010000467.1:0-4791 GCF_042720195.1 Nocardia sp. NPDC058497
GCCCCGGGGGGGGGGGGGGGGGCGGCGGGCGCCCCGCCCCCGGGGGGCGCCGCGGCCCACCCCCCCCGGCGCCCGCCCCCCTCGGTGCGGGTGAGGGGTGGGGCCCCACCCGGGCCTCCCCCGGCCCGGGCCCCCCCCTTCGCGTTGTCCGGGAGGCTCAGATGCCGCCGGTGGACAGCAGTCCTCCGTCGACCCGCACGCAATCGCCGGTGATCCACGCGGCCTCGTCGGAGACCAGGAACGCGATCAGCCTGGCCACATCCTCCGGAACGCCGAGGCGCTTCAGCGGGTAGGCGCTCGCGGCCCGCTCCTCGTCCGCCGAGTACAGCGCGTCGGCGAACTTGGTCTTCACCACGCCCGGCGCCACCGCGTTGACGCGGATGTTCGGGCCGAGCTGCCAGGCCAGCTCCTCGGTGAGCCGGATCAGCGCCGCCTTGGACGCCCCGTAGGCCGAGATGACACCGGAGGACCGGATGCCCGCGACACTGGCGACGTTCACGATCGCGCCACCGTGCTCGGCCATCCACGCCCGGTAGGCCTGCTGGACGTAGCCCAGCGAGGCGACCACGTTCACATCGAAGATCTTGCTGACCCCGCCCAGGTCGGCGTCCATCAGCGAGCCGTACACCGGGTTGATGCCGGTGTTGTTGATCAGGATGTCCAGCGATCCGAACTCGGTGACCGCCCTGGCCACGGCCTCGGCCCTGGCATCGGCATCGCCCGCGTTGCCCGCCAGCGTGCTCACCTGGCCCTTGTGCCCGAGGGCGCGCAGCTCGGCCGCCGCGGCCTCGAGCGGCTCGGGCTTGCGCGCGGTGATCAGCACGTTCGCGCCGCGGCGCATCAGTTCGGCGGCGGTGGCGAGGCCGATGCCGCGGCTCGCTCCGGTGACGAGGGCGGTCCGGCCAAGGAGATCGGTAGTCATGCGACGAGAGTAACCAGGCTCACACCGGGCGGCGCCGGTTCGGCCGCCGAGTTCGAGGACGGTAAAATGAGTGGTTCTTGCCGAGACCGACGGTGCACGATGGGTCGGTTCGGCGGCCACCCTTTTTTCCGACACGAGGAGATTCCCTGTGATCACGGCGACCGACCTGGAGGTCCGGGCCGGAGTCCGCACCCTGCTCTCGGCCCCGGGGCCGGCGCTGCGGGTGCAGTCCGGCGACCGGATCGGACTGGTCGGGCGCAACGGCGCGGGCAAGACCACCACCCTGCGCATCCTCGCGGGTGAGGGCGAGCCCTACGCCGGAAAGATCGTGCGCTCCACCGAGATCGGCTACCTGCCGCAGGACCCGAAGGAAGGCGATCTCGATGTGATCGCCCGCGACCGGGTGCTCTCCGCGCGCGGCCTGGACACCCTGATCCGGGACATGGAGAAGCAGCAGGCGCTGATGGCCGAGGTCGTCGACGAGAAGGAACGCGAGAAAGCGATCCGCAAGTACGGCCGCCTCGAAGACCAGTTCTCCTCGCTCGGCGGCTACGTCGCCGAGAGCGAAGCGGCCCGCATCTGCAACAGCCTCGGCCTGCCCGACCGGGTCCTGGGCCAGCAGCTGCGCACCCTCTCCGGCGGTCAGCGCCGCCGCATCGAGCTGGCCCGGATCCTGTTTTCCGCCTCCGACGGCTCCGGTGGGCGCTCCGACCGCATCCTGCTGCTCGACGAGCCGACCAACCACCTCGACGCCGACTCGATCACCTGGCTGCGCGGGTTCCTGCAGAACCACGACGGCGGCCTCATCGTGATCAGCCACGATGTCGAACTGCTCGAGGCCGTGGTCAACAAGGTGTGGTTCCTCGACGCGGTGCGCGGTGAGCCCGATGTCTACAACATGGGCTGGAAGAAGTACCTCGACGCCCGCGCCACCGACGAACAGCGCCGCGTCCGCGAGCGTGCCAACGCCGAGAAGAAGGCGAGCGCGCTGCGTCAGCAGGCCGCCAAGCTCGGTGCCAAGGCCACCAAAGCCGCTGCGGCACACCAGATGGTGCGCCGCGCCGAGCGGTTGATGTCGGAGCTCGACGACGTGCGCGTGGCCGACAAGGTCGCCCGCATCCGCTTCCCCGAGCCCGCGCCGTGCAGCAAGACCCCGCTCATGGTGAACAACCTCACCAAGCTCTACGGGTCACTCGAGATCTTCACCGGCGTCAACTTCGCCGTCGACAAGGGCAGCCGCGTCGTGGTGCTCGGCCTCAACGGCGCGGGCAAGACGACCATGCTCAAGCTGCTCGCCGGCGTCGAGACGCCGACCTCGGGCGGGGTCGAGCAGGGCCGCGGCCTCAAGGTCGGCTACTTCGCCCAGGAGCACGACACCCTCGACGACGAGGCCTCGGTGTGGGAGAACATCCGGCACGCCTCCCCGGACGCGGGCGAGCAGGAGCTGCGCAGCCTGCTCGGCGCCTTCATGTTCACCGGTCCCCAGCTCGAGCAGCCCGCCGGCACGCTGTCCGGCGGTGAGAAGACCCGTCTGGCCCTGGCCGGGCTGGTGTCCTCGGCGGCGAACGTGCTGCTGCTCGACGAGCCGACCAACAACCTCGACCCGGTCTCGCGCGAACAGGTCCTCGAGGCGCTGCGCACCTACGCGGGCGCCGTCGTCCTGGTGACCCACGACCCGGGCGCGGCCGAGGCGCTGAACCCGGAACGCGTCATTCTGCTGCCCGACGGCACCGAGGACCACTGGTCGAACGAGTACGCGGAGCTGATCGACCTCGCCTGAGCCATCGCGGGCCCAGAACGCGGTGTGTCGCGCGTGAAACGCTGTGTCGCGAGGAAACTCGCGGGTCTCAGGTGAGTTTCATCACGGTTTTCGTTGATCACCGACTCCGGAGTGTCTAGCCTGGAATCAGCTGCTCGGCGACTCGGAGGAAGCCATGAGCGACAGTGCGAGACAGGCCGCTCGGTCGGCCAAGGGCAAGACGACGATCGGTAAGGCTGCGCTGGGGAAGGGCACCCGGGTCACGGGCAAGTCCCGCGACCGGTTGCAGTCCCAGCTGAAGAAACAGTACGAGGCGGGAGCGAGCATCCGCTCCCTGGCCAGGACGACCGGCCGCTCGTATGGCTTCATCCACAATGTGCTGGTCGAATCGCACGTCGAGTTACGCGGCCGCGGCGGCGCCAACCGGCGTAAGAATCCGGCCGACTGACCGGCCTCACCAACCGGGGACGGCACCGTCCCCGCGGACGAGCAGGTTCGCCAGGCTGGTGAACAGCGGCAGGCCGGTCTTGATCTCCAGATACGCGAACTGGCCCTGCGGGTTCACCTCGAGGAAGTAGTACTCCCCGTCGCTGCCGAGGCGCAGGTCGACGACGCCGAAGCTCAGCCCGAGGGCGCCCATCAGGGTGGCCAGCGACTTGCTGACCGAGGCGGGCAACCGGTCGCGCGTGAACCCCACCGAGGTATCGAGCCGGGAATCGACCCGGCCGACACCCGCCTGCGAATCGATACGCACCGCCCACTCGACGCCGTCGACCCACACCACCCGCAGATCGCAGCTGGCCTCGACATAGTCCTGGAACGTGGTGGGTGTCGACCGGATCGAACCGAGCCTGCTCAACTCGGGCCTGGTGATGATCCTGGTCTCGGAGAACTCGCCGCGGCCGGTCCCCGTGCGCTTGTACACCACTGGGCCGGAACGGGATTCGACGAAACTGCGGGCCTCGTCCGGATCGTTGGTGATCAGCGTCTCGGGAATGGTGAAGCCCGCGCGCTGCGCCGTCTCCAGCTGCACGATCTTGCGGCTCGCGGTGCGCTCGGCGGCCGGATCGTTGACCCAGTAGGCCGGGATCGACCACAGCATGCCCTGCAGGAACCCGTCGCACTCGGCCTGGCGGAACTCGTCGTCGGCGACGCGCACGCCGTGCGGCACCCGGCACGGGTGCGGCCTGCGCCACCACACCGCGCGCACGTCGTCGAGACCGTGGACATGGGCGAGCGCGCGGTTGGTGCCTGCCTTGTCGAGCCGGAAACTGCCTGTCTCGGTGGGGAAGTCACGCAGGTCGAGCCGGATCGGGTCGAGCCCGTGGTGTTCTCGCAGGGTGGCGGCCAGCGCATCGGCGTGCAGGTCGTCGGTTTCGGAGACGATGAGCACCGCGTCGGTCGCGCGTTCCATGACGGTGGGCCGCTTCAGTCGAGGCTGTCGCAGTTGATGCCGTCGTGGAAGGTGAACGTGGCGCCGGTGACGCCGCCGCGTTCGGCGATCCGCAGCTTGGTCGCCCAGGCGCGGGTGGCCTGGGCCAGCAGGTCGTCACCGAGGGCCTCCGACGGCTCGGGGGCCAGCGTGATCGGCCGGTCGACGAGTTCGACGCGCATCCTGCGGGTGAAATCCGCGGTGGCGCCGGGCCGGATGTCGACGCGCACCCGCCGTTCGCCCGCCGCGGCGCGATCCTCGGTGAGCCGCACGATATCCCGCCGGTCGAAGGTCCACGTACCACCGTCGACGCGCACCGAGATGTCGCGATCGGACTCGGCCACCAGCAATCCGCGCAAGGCCGGGCCCCGATCTCGGGACGACGCGGTAGCGGGGAGGTGGATGGCGTCGGTCATGGGCACTCACTCCGATCTTCTCGTCTGCTCGCGATTTGCCAGAACCCCCGAAGGTGCTACGGATCATAGCGTGCGAGCGGGCGTCGCCGAGCCGGTTCGCAAGATTTGCAGAGCCCTGGGCAAACCGCCGAGCGGCGCGTGATCCCCTAGCGGGGAGAGAATTTCGGACAACCGGACCGCTGATCGCCCCGTCGCACCGGCAATCGATCAGCTAACGATGCCGGACATTGGGAGGGGGGCGCCAGGCGCGCTCTGTGATGGG
>NZ_JBHXMY010000468.1:0-4743 GCF_042720195.1 Nocardia sp. NPDC058497
TCTCACACGGCAAACTCGCCGAACTCCCGGGACGCGGGCAGCGTCTGAAGTTAGTGGCGCTGAAGCACCTGTAACAGCTGACGCTGCTGTGAATAGGGTGACGGTTCGCGCGCGCCTCGTCAAGTGGCGCGGCGCGGTCTGTCCGAGAAGTGAGATCGACTGGCGCGCTGGGCATCCCCGTCCGGAACCGCGGCTATTTTACTCGCGACACGCCGTGTGCGCCAACTCGCGTAACCGCCGCTCAGCGCCCGTTTTTCCGATCGAGCCGAGCCGCCACCGCCCCTGAACGCACGACGAGCCCCGACCGAGTGGCCGGGGCCCGTAATGCTGCGAAAGTCGCTCAGCCGTTGATCTGGCCGTGCGGAATCGTCTTGGTGTCGAACTGGGCGGTGGGGTGCTCGCTGCCGTACGCCGCCATCACCTGGGTGTCGTTGTCGGTCTCGTCGAGCGACTCGCGGATCGCCACCTGGGCCGCGTGCGGCAGGGTGTGCATGATCTCACGCACCCGCGCCTGGCGGCGGAAGACGGCCTGGCGGGCGGGCATGCCCGGCTCGGCCTTCATCTGCGGGATGATGCCCTCGATCTCCTCGGCACCACCGTGGTGGTGACCGGCGTCGACGAGCGCCTGCTCGCGCGCCATCTGCGCCTCGTCCTTCTCCTCCGACATACCGATCGGGCCGATCATGCGGCCGTTGAGGAACTGCTTGACGACCGGCTCCTCGCTGGTCAGCAGCACCTCGCGCGGGCCGAACATGACCAGCTGGCGGCGGAAGAGCATGCCGATGTTGTCCGGCACGGTACGGGCCAGGTTGATGTTGTGCGTCACGATGAGGATCGTCGCGTCGATCTGGGCGTTGATGTTGAGCAGCAACTGCGCCAGGTACGAGGTACGCACGGGGTCGAGACCGGAGTCGGGCTCGTCGACCAGGATGATCTGCGGGTCGAGAACCAGCGCGCGGGCCAGGCCGGCACGCTTGCGCATACCGCCGGAGATCTCGCCGGGCAGCTTGTTCTCGGCGCCGAGCAGACCGGTCAGCTCGAGCTTCTCCATGACGATCTGCCGGATCTCGGTTTCCGACTTCTTCGTGTGCTCACGAAGCGGGAAAGCGATGTTGTCGAACAGGTTCATCGAGCCGAACAGCGCGCCGTCCTGGAAAAGGACGCCGAACAGCTTGCGGATCTCGTAGAGCTCCTTGTTGGAGCAGGTGGTGATATCGGTGCCATCGATGAAGATGGACCCGCGCTCGGGCCGCAACAGACCGATGAGCGACTTCAGGAACACCGACTTACCCGTACCCGAAGGGCCGAGCAGGGCGCTCACCTCACCCGAAGGGAGCGTGATCGACACGTCCTGCCAAATTCGCTGTGAACCGAAGGATTTGGTAACACCCTCGGTCCTGACCTCGACGCCCACGCCTACCTCCATTGTTCCCTGCGAGCAGCCCACCCCGCTGACCGCGCGTTTACATCACGGCGGTGCGTCACGACACTGTGGGTCCGGTCACTGTATCCCATCAGTGAGACAGGGCACACCCTCATATGACTGAAGAGTAACCCAGCCCGTTCGATACAGCGTGTATCACCATCCCACGTCCGGACAAATAACAAACGGGCGGCCCCCGAAAGGGACCGCCCGTTCGCGAACGCGAAGCGCCGAATTACTTGACGGAGATCTTGGCGCCGGCCTCTTCGAGCTTGGCCTTGGCAGCCTCGGCGGCCTCCTTGGAGACCTTCTCCAGGATCGGCTTCGGGGCACCCTCGACCAGGTCCTTGGCTTCCTTCAGGCCCAGGCCGGAGACGATCTCACGGACCACCTTGATGACCTGGATCTTCTTGTCGCCCGCACCCTCGAGGATGACGTCGAACTCGTCCTGCTCCTCAGCGGCCTCGGCCGGAGCAGCGGCGCCACCGGCAGCGGCAACGGCGACGGGGGCAGCAGCGGTGACCTCGAACTTGTCCTCGAACGCCTTGACGAAGGCGGACAGCTCCAGGAGGGTCATCTCCGAGAAAACGTCGAGCAGCTCTTCGGTGGACAGCTTGGCCATGATTGTTCCTTTCGGTAGTGAATGTCTTGTGCGCGCGGGCGTAATACCCGTGCGGGGGTATTACTCGGCAGCGCCTTCGGCCTGCTTCTTCTCCTGCAGCGCGGCGGCCAGACGGGCCACCTGACCCGCGGGAGCCGAGAACAGCCCGGCAGCCTTGGACATGTTGCCCTTCATCGCACCGGCCAGCTTGGCCAGCAGGACCTCGCGGGTCTCCAGGTCGGCGATCTTCTCGACCTCGGACACGGACAGCGCAGCGCCGTCCATGTAGCCGCCCTTGATGACGAGCGCCTTGTTCTCCTTGGCGAAGGTCTTGAGCGCCTTCGCGGCGTTGACCGGCTCACCCTGGATGAAGGTGATGGCGGTCGGTCCGACGAACAAGTCGTCCAGGCCCTCGACGCCCGCTTCCGCGGCCGCGAGCTTGACCAGGGTGTTCTTGGCGACGGAGTACGTGGCCTCGGCGCCGAGCGCACGACGCAGCTCGGTGAGCTTGCCGACCGAAAGACCACGGTATTCCGTGACAACAGTGGCCGTGGAGTTCTTGAACTGCTCCGCGATCTCCGCGACAGCGGTGACCTTTTCAGGCTTCGCCATACTTCGCCTCCTCTCTGATGTCGGTTCGTGAACGCGCACTACCGAATTCAGGGGCCGGCGACAAAACTAACGCCCCGGACGCAAGGCGTACCGGGGCGCGAAATATCGGCCTCAGCTCTCCCTGCGTGGGCCGCCGGCAATGTCGCCGGACCTTCGATCGACACCACGCAAGCGGCATCGACGACCAACGGTCTTCGGTAGAACGAATGGGTAGCCATCAAACATGTCGATGACCGGACTCCACTGTAGCGGTACCTGCCCCCATCTGCCAAAACGGGTTCGACCGCTGCCCGATTCGACCGAATGAACTGTGGCGCAGGTCACGTCACTTCCTACAATGTGGTAGCAATCGCACCAAGAAAGTGTTACGTCAGGTGACAGTAACCTGGTTCACTCATCAACTATGGCAACCTCCATAGTCGCTCCACCACCGCTGCTGGACCGGCGTTCACAGCGATTCCTCGCACTCGCCGTGATCTGTCTGGCCGAACTGCTGGTCGTCCTCGACAACACCATCGTCAACGTCGCACTCCCCTCCATCGGTGTCCAGCTGCAGACCGGCGTCTCCGGCCTGCAATGGGTCGTCGACGCCTACACCCTCACCTTCGCCGGCCTGCTGCTCGCCGCGGGCAATCTCGGTGACCGCTACGGCCGCAGGCGGATCATGATCGTCGGCCTGGTCGGCATCGCCGTGATGTCGGTCGGCGGCGCGCTCGCCGAGTCGATGACGCAGGTCATCGCGGCCCGAGCAGCGATGGGTGTCTTCGCCGCCGCGGTCTTCCCCGCCACCCTCGCCCTGATCATCAACATCTTCACCGACAAGCGCGAACGCGCGCTGGCCATCGCCGCCTGGACCGCGATGGCCGGTTTCGCCATCGCCATCGGCCCGATCTCCGGTGGCTGGCTGCTCGAGCACTTCAGCTGGCACTCGGTGTTCTGGATCAATGTGCCGGTGGCACTGGCCGCGCTGGTGGCGACGCTGATCTGGGTGCCGGAATCGCGCGCCGACCAGGTCGGCAAGCTGGATCTGCCCGGCATAGTCCTGTCGATCGCGGGCATCACGCTGGTGGTGTGGGCGATCATCGAGGCGCCGCACAACGGGTGGCTCTCGCTGACGACGCTGTGCACCGCCGCGCTCGGTGTCGTCCTGCTCGCCGCTTTCGTCACGTGGGAATTGCGCACGGCCGCACCGATTCTCGATATGCGACTGTTCCGCAATCGCCGCTTCTCGTTGCCCGCCTTGGCAATTGCCATCGGCTACTTCTCGATGTTCGGATTCCTGTTCCTGATCACCCAATATTTCCAGGGCGTGCGCGAATACACCCCGCTCGAATTCGGCATCGCGTCTTTGCCGTTCGCGTTCTCGGTGGCCATCGGCGCGCCGGTCGCGACGCTGCTGGCACAACGGGTCGGCACCACCGCGGTGCTGGTGATCGGTCTGCTGCTCACCGGTCTCGGCCTCTATCTGGGCGGACAGGTCACCGTGGACAGCAGCTATCTGATCGGCGTGCTGCCCTCGATGGTGTCGATGGCGCTGGGCCTGGGCATCGTGCAGGGTCCGGCGACCGAGTCGATCATGTCGGCACTCCCCCTCGACGAGGCGGGCGCGGGCTCGGCCGTCAACGACACCACCCGCGAGATCGGCGGCACCCTCGGCGTCGCGGTGCTCGGCTCGATCGTCGCCTCGTACTACAGCAGCCGAATCGGCGCCCGGGTCGACGCCATCCCGCTCGGCATCATGAACGCCAATGAGAAGAGCCTGGTCAAGGCCAGTCCACTCAGCGTGCTGGAGCTGCGCAAACGCGAGCTGACCCCGTTCCTGGAGTCCCAGCGCGAGAACCTCATCGTCGCCATGAAGACGGCGACCCTCCAGGGTGCGCACACCGCGTCCCTGGTGGCGGCAGGCGCGGTCGGGGTCTGCGCGGTGATCGTCGCGATCTTCCTGCCGTGGAAGCCGCAGGACGGCGAATCGGTGCTGCTCGGCTGGCGCAAGAAGGACTGATCCCGGAGACCAGCGAGGGTGGGGACCCGCTGGGGTTCCCCCCCCCGGGGGGCGACAGGAGATACAGTTAGGAAAATCTACACCCAAAACGAAGAGGGCGGGTGG
>NZ_JBHXMY010000469.1:0-4709 GCF_042720195.1 Nocardia sp. NPDC058497
ACCTGTCTCTGCTGCCGCGACCGTGGAATCTGGTCGCGGTGGTGCTGGCCACGGCCGTCGGGGTCGTCGGATTCGCGGCGCACCGTGGCTGGTCGGCCGGGGCCGTGGTCGGTCCGGTGCTCGGCGCGCTGGTCGCCATCGGTATCGGACTCGGTTACCAGGCGCTGTATCGCGAAGCGGTGGAGCGGGAGCGGTTGATCAACGAATTGATCGACACCAGAGCGGTTCTCGCCGCCCAGGAACGCACCGCGGGCAAACTCGCCGAACGGGAGCGGCTGGCCAAGGAAATCCACGACACCGTCGCCCAGGGGCTCAGCAGTATCCAGCTCCTGCTGCACGCCGCCGAGCAGGCCGCACCGGATCATCCAGCGCTGGAACGCATTCGGCTCGCCCGCGAGACCGCCGCCGAGGATCTGGCCGAGACCCGCAGGCTCATCGACGAATTGTCACCGGCCGCGCTGGATGGGCAGTCGCTGGCCGAGGCGCTGGAACGAATCTGCGAGCGCGCGCAATCGCCGACGCTGGACACCCAGCTGCTCGTCGAGGGCGAGCCGGAGCGGTTGCCGATGCCGGTAGAGGCGGCGCTGGTGCGGATCGCGCAGAGCGCGGTCGCCAATGTCGTCCAGCACGCGGCGGCCGCGCGGATGCGGGTCACCCTCACCTACGACGACACCGACGTGCACCTCGACATCGTCGACGATGGCATCGGTATCGCGCCGGACGTCCTGCGCGGGCCGCGATCCGGTGCGTTCGGCCTGGCCGCCATGCGCAGCCGCGTCGAACAGCAAGGTGGTGCGATGACGATCGAATCCGAGCCGGGCCACACCGCCGTCACCGTGTCCTTCCCGCTGGGAGCGGTCTCGTGATCCGGCTGCTGCTCGCCGACGACCACGCCATCGTCCGCGCCGGTCTGCGCGCCCTGCTCGAGGCGGCCGATGACATCACCGTCGTCGGCGATGTCGCCGATGCCGATGCGGCCGTTGCCTTCTGCGCCGCCAACCCCGTCGATCTGGTGCTGATGGACCTGCGCTTCGGCGACGGCCGCTCCGGCGCCTCCGCCACCGCGGGCCTGCGGGCCCTGCCCGCCCCGCCCAACGTCCTGGTGGTCACCAACTACGACACCGACGCCGACATCCTCGGCGCCATCGAAGCGGGCGCCGTCGGCTACCTCCTCAAGGACACCCCGCCCACCGAGCTCCTCGCCGCCGTCCGCGCCGCCGCGGCAGGCGAGAGCGTCCTCTCGCCGACCGTGGCCTCCCGCCTGATGACCCGCGTCCGCCGCGCCGACACCACCCTCAGCCCCCGCGAGGTCGAGGTACTGCGCCTGGTCGCCGCGGGCCTGTCGAATCGCGAGATCGCCAAACAACTGTTCCTCAGCGAGACGACGGTGAAATCCCACCTGGTCCACATCTACGCCAAGCTCGGGGTGAAGTCGCGAACCTCGGCCGTCGCGACCGCGCGCGAGCAGGGCGCGATCTGAGTCGTACCGGGTGATCGGGTGGTGGCCCGCCTACGCTGAACCCATGGCCTCACTCGCTGATCCTCAGGTGCGCGAATTCCTCTCCCACGGAACACGAACGGGCAAGGTGGCCTTCACCGGTGCCGACGGTCGTCCGCTGGTCACCCCGGTCTGGTTCATCGTCGAAGGGGACGAGCTGGTCTTCAATACCGGCAAGAACACCGCCAAGGGGCGGGCGTTCGCGCGGGATCCCCGGGTCGCCCTGTGTGTCGATCTCGAGGAGCCGCCGTACGCGCTGGTGGAGGTGCAGGGGACGGTGACGCTGTCCGAGGATCTCGACGAGCTCGTCCGGACGGCGACCGAGATCGCCGGTCGCTACATGGGGCCGGACAAGGCCGAGGAGTTCGGCAAGCGCAACGGCGTGGCGGGTGAGCTCGTCGTGCGGGTTCGGCCGACCAAGATCATCGCCCACTTCCAGGTGACGGCGTAGGAAAGTCGGGTATCGCGGCCCCGTCGCTGTTCGGATCCACGGCGCCGGGGCCGGGGCCGGTGGGGTCGAACGGCGGTGGGTTGGTGCGATCGAACAGCGGTGCCGAGCAGGTGGCGCCGGGTTCCGGTGTGGTGTAGGGGTTTTCGCGCAGGGCGACGATGAACTGGTCGATCCGGGGGTCGTCGGCGCTGTCGAGTTTCAGTTGATGGCCCCACGATTGCAGGGAGATCGGGTGGTCCATGCCGGGAATCGGTGACATCACGGTGTAGGGCCTGTCCTTGACCCGCGCGGCGAGCGCGGCGCGATCCTCGGCGTTCACCTTGTCCGGGTTGTAGGCGATCCATACCGCGCCGTGTTCCAGCGAGTGCACCATGTTCTCGGTGCGGACGCCCTTGTCGTACACGACGCCGTCGCAGGCCGCCCACCTGCTGTCGTGCGGTCCGCCCAGCGGCGGGATCGTGGGGTAGGCGACCCGCTGGGTGCTGGTCACGTGCAGGCCGGGCGGGAACTCGGTGATCACGATGCCGGGGATCTCGCGGGCCGGATCCTGGTTGTCGGCGGTCGGCACGAAGGAGTCCAGCGCGGCGGTGGCGGTGCCGTCCACCTTGTCGCCCGTCGAGCAGCCGGTGGCGAAGAGCGCGGCGCCCGCGATGCCCACCGCGGCGGCGGCGCGTGCGTGCCTCGTGCCGATCGTCGTGTTCGAATTCCGCACCGCGGTCCCCTGTCGTCGTGCCGGTCTTCGCCGATGAGTCAGAACCTACTCGCCTGCTCCTCGCCGCGGCACCCGCCCACGCCGGTTCTCGCGGTCGGCAACCGGCGATGACCAGTAGAGGCAACCGGCGATGACCAGTAGAGAAGGCGCGTCGCTGCCGAGTCGGCTGGGTGATCTCGGACGCGGCTCGGATCGACTGGCCCGCAATAGTTGTCCCACCCGTCTGGTATTCATTCGGTGTGCCTATGACTGATCAAGGGGGTGGTCCGCACGACGCGCTATGCCGTCGGATCCTCGGTCGTCCGGAGAACGCTGCTTCCGAACTGCGGTCGCAGTTGCCGGAAGCGTTTGTCGCGCAGGCGGACTGGTCGACATTAACGCTGTTGCCTTCGGGGTACGTCTCGGCGCATCTGCGGTCGCGGTATGGCGATCTGTTGTTCTCGGTGGAGGTCGAGGGGCAGCCGGCGTTCGTCTACTGTCTGATCGAGCACCAGAGTCGCCCGGACAAGTTGATGGCGTTGCGGTTGGCCGAGTACATGGTCAATATCTGGACGCGATATGTCGGTGACCATCCGGGCACCGAGGTGTTGCCGGTCATCGTTCCGCTGGTCGTGCATGCGCATCCGAAAGGGCGGCGATGGCGGGCGGCGACGGAGCTGTCGCAGCTGTTCGCGATGTCACCGAGGG
Source organism: Nocardia sp. NPDC058497 (assembly GCF_042720195.1). NCBI lineage: Bacteria > Bacillati > Actinomycetota > Actinomycetes > Mycobacteriales > Nocardiaceae > Nocardia > Nocardia sp. NPDC058497. The sequence continues at coordinate 3,349 of NZ_JBHXMY010000469.1, forward strand.
TGCGGGAGTCGCTGGGGGAGCTGGTACCGCGACTTCGGTATGTCGTCGACGATGTCAGTGCCGTCGATCTGGTCGAGTTGCGGAAGCGGCCGTTGACACCGGCGGTGTTGGTGATGTTGTACGCGTTGCAGGTGGCAAGCCGCGCCGATGTCGTAGAGCGACTGTTTTCGCTGGTCGATGACGTCTCGGTCATGTTCGGTGGCCCGAACGGTCTCGATGATTTGCAGGCGGTCGTGACGTACATTGGTCGTGTCAGTGACGTTGAGCCGGAGAAGTTCGAACCGCTGCTGGACCGGCTGGAACCGCAGGTAAGGGAGGCCATCGTGACTACTGCTGAAATATTGGAAGCCCGTGGCGAGGCCCGCGGCGAGGCCCGCGGCAAATCTGCGGGTGAGGTTTGCGGCAAGGGTGACATGTTGCTTCAGCAGCTGGGCCTCAAGTTCGGTGCTGTGTCCGAGTCGGTGACCGTGCGGGTGCGGGCGGCGACGCTGGCGGAGCTGGATCGGTGGGCCCTGCAGTTCGTGACGGCGACAACGATCGAGGAAGCGCTCAGCTGACCGCCGATGGTCAGCGGCTCGGTCCGAGGCGCGCGGTGGCCGAAGTCCGGTCCTCCGCCGACGCGGACCCGGCACAGGGCTCGATCCGGGGAAAGCTGGGATCGATGCCTGCCGCGGCGCACGGCATCAGGCGGTCGCAGTCGCGGCCGTAGACTCGCGTCCCATGGCTGTTCATTTCATCGGGGCCGGCCCCGGCGCGGCCGACCTGCTCACGGTGCGCGCGGTGAACCTGCTGCGCGAGAGCCCGGTCTGCCTCTACGCGGGCACCTACCTCGACCCCGAGGTCCTCGCCCACTGCGCGCCGGACACCGAACTGATCGACACCCAGCGCCTCGACCTGGACCAGAGCACCGACCACCTCGTCCGCGCCCACCAGGCGGGCCAGGACGTGGCCCGCCTGTGCTCGGGCGACCCGTCCCTGTATTCGGCCCTCACCGAACAGACCCGCCGCCTCGACGCGCACGGCGTTCCCTGGGACATCACCCCCGGCGTCCCCGCCTACGCGGCAGCCGCGGCCGCCCTCGGCACCGAACTGACCGTCCCCGAGGTCGTCCAGTCGGTCGTCCTCACCCGCACCCAGGCCCGCTCCACCGCGATGCCCGCCGGCGAGGCTCTCGCCAACTTCGCCGCCACCGGCGCCACCCTCGCCCTGCACCTCGCGATCACCCGCATCCGGGTCATCGCCGAGGAACTAGCTGACGAGTACGGCCCGGTCTGCCCGGTCCCCGTCGGCAACCGCGCGAGCCAACCCCAACAACAGATCCAGCGCGGCACCCACACCCACAACGCCCACCCAGTCGAAAC